>JAGUVP010000197.1 GCA_020062805.1 Candidatus Bipolaricaulis sp. | reverse complement strand
GAGAAGCACGTCCCGGGTGTGCGGGCCGACCTCGGTCTCCGCCCCGCCCATGACGCCGGCCACGGCCACCGGTTGGCGCGCGTCGGCGATCGCGAGCACCTCAGGGGAGAGATCGCGGTCCACGCCGTCCAGGGTTCGAATGCGCTCCCCGTGCTTCGCGCGGCGGACGACGATCCGGCCGTCGGCGAGTCTCTCGTGGTCGAACGCGTGGAGGGGGTGCCCCAGTTCGAGGAGGACGTAGTTTGTAACGTCTACAGGCAAGGACAGGGGCCGCATCCCGCACTTCAGGAGGCGCGCTTCGATCGGCAGCGGCGATGCACGGCCGTCCACACCGCGGATGAGCCGGGCGATGTACCGGGGACAGTCGGCCGGATCTTCGATCTCAACCGAAGTCAGGGTTGTTGCCGCAGGATCGCTCTCCCGGAACGACAGATTGGGCTCGTGAAACGCTGTTCCGTACAGGGCGGAGATCTCGCGGGCGATGCCGACGATGCCGAGGAGGTCTGGCCGGTTGGAGGTGATCTTGAGGAACAGTACGGTGTCCGGGAACCCGACGAGCGAAGCGAGGTCGGTCCCCACCGAGAGGCTGTCGGGGAGGTTCCAGATCCCAGCCGATTTCGCCTCCAGGCCCAGCTCCTGGCGGGAGAGGATCATCCCCGCGCTCTTCACACCGCGGAGAGTGGCCACGGAGATCGTCCCCCCCGGGAGTCGGGCCCCGGGAAGGGCGAGCGGGACCAGGCCTCCAGCGACCACGTTCTGTGCCCCGCAGACCACGGTGTTCGTTCCTGAACCCGTCTCGACCTGGCACACAGATAGGGCATCCGCTTTGGGATGGGGCTCGACCTCTTTCACACGGGCCACCACCACAGCCTCGGCCACCAGGCCCTCGGTCCGCTCGACCTCCAAGCCAGCCAGGGTCAGGCGCTCGCCGAGCGCCTCGACCGGGACCTCGGGGAGGTCCACGTACTCGGAAAGCCAATTCAGGGATGCCCGCACCGCTCCTCACTCTCCTCTACAAGCCGAGGATGCCGAAGTAGAGAACACCTTCACCCGCAGGGTTCACGGGCCATCCCATCCCCACCACCGCTGTGAACCCGATGAGCCCGCCCAGCGCTTCCACCTGCACCATCGCCTCGACACCGACCTCGATATAGGTCGGGATTATCTTCTCTTGTTCCCTCTCTTTCCACAATCGGGCCCACGAGGCGTAGATACGGGGTCGAACCTCGGTTACGAGAGCGGCTCCCCCTACAGAGTAGTCCGGGCGGAGCGGTGGGAGCCAAATCCCGAGGGAGAACACGAGCTTCCGTTCGTCCCGGGGGAAGCTCTGCTGCGGCATCGTCCGGAACTCGGTGAGTGTGGGGAGAAGACTTGGCGGCAGCGTGTCGCTCGCTGCGCCGAACTGGCCGGTGAGGCTGAGGTAAGCGTGGGGGAACAGGCCGATGAGGTGGGTATGTCCCAGTTCCCCGCGCCACCCCACCTCTGGGAGCCAGAGGAGAGAAAGGCCCCCGCTGTGGGCGCGGGCGAGGCGCTCGCCCCACCCGAGGTCCGCTCCGAGCGCCCACGCTGGCCGGCGACTTACGGTGAACGTGAGGTCTCCCACCGGTTCCCAGTACGTTCCCGGAGATCCGAGGGTCGGCGTGGCCCACAGGTAACGGGTGAGGGAGAAGGCACCGACGAGGGTCCCTCGCAACGCAGCCCATCCCGAGACTTCCCACTCCCGGCCGTAGCGGACCCAGCCCGTGACTGCCCTCGCTTCGGGGTAGATGCCCCATCCGAACCGGTCGAGGTAGCTGATCGTGAACCCCTCGGAGCCAACGTCGAGTTGTACAAGGTACGCGTCGAGCGGGCGATCGTCTCGATTCAGGGTCACCACGAACTTCCGCGGCCAGGTGTTGTTCAGCCGATCCGTGTCCAGGATGTGGTGGTTCGGGTCCACCACGGCCTGGCGTACCACGAATGGCGTGCGAAACACGATCGTGGCATGAGTTTCCTCGGCATCCCACACCTGGGATGCCGTCTCTCCGTCCGGGCCGCGCACCTCGATCGTCACAGGCATGAATCCGGTCCCGGCCCGCGTGACGTGGACAGCAGTTACGTGCTCACCGTTGTGGGTCGTCCGCGTCAGGTTCACCACGGCGTAGTCGGCCCACGCCTCTCCGTACACCCACCGGGAGAAGAACATACCCCAATCACTCCCCGTGGCTTGCTCGAGGAGCACCTGGAGGTCGGCAACGGCAAACGCCTCGGCACGCCACCCGGTGTACGCTTGGCGCAGGACATCGTCGAACACGTCTTCTCCTGCCAGGTGCGCTGCCGCGCGGAGGACGAGATATCCCTTGTCGTACAGACGAACTCCCGACGCTTGCTCGTACTGCACCTCAACTGAGGGCTTGACCACCGCTTCGTCGAACCCGGCGAACGCCGTCCGGAGGTAGGGGAGTTCGGCCAGGTGCTGGCGGAGGTTGAAGAATCCTATCAAGACGTCGGCCATCTCTTCACCGAGTCCCCTGTTCTCGAACCGGAACACGTTCCCCCCGTCAGCGCCGTACGTGTCTTCGTACCAGCGGATGGAGAGGTACTGAGCCATCCCCTCGGACAACCAGTTTTCCGCGTCGAGGTCCACTCCGATCCCGATTCCCCACCACAGGTGGGCGAGTTCATGGGCGAGAATGTACCGTTCAAAGCGTGAGAGGATCCCACCCGCGGTGAGATCGAGCCGGCGGAACAACCACCGCGGCATGTACACCACGCCGTCGGCGGCCATCGCTACCCCCACTTCGTTCGGATGCTCAACGAGAAGGATCCGTCGTTCGGGATACGGCCCGTACCGTTCGCTGTAGTAGGCGAGGATTTCTGGGATATAGGTTGCCAGGGCGCGGAGCTTGTCCTCGTGCCCCCCCAAGGCCACGACCTCGACCGTCGTATCCGCGAACGCGAGCGACACCCGGCACAAAGCTTCGGCAGGAGCGAGGAACAACGCTGCCGACCGCACGGGCTCCTCAAACCGAGCGTTGAACACGGCGGTGTCTCCGTGGGCCGTGCGGACGACCTCTCCGGGCAGAGCGGCATCCCACCCCGAGGGAACGGTGAGGGTGATCTCGTACTCCTGGGCGGAGAGGAAGAGCGGCCACCGTCCGTCCTCTGGAGGGGAGAACGGCAACGGATGCCAACCAAATCGCCACGTGTACACGTCGCCGAGTCGTCCCGGCTCGCCGGCCCAAATGTGGGGAAACCGCGTCTGATATTCAATCACAATCTCCCCCACTCCTTCGGGGAGGTAGACCCGGAGCAGCACGTCGTCGAGGGAGTAAGTCTGTACCGTGGGAGGGGCCGGGAGCAATTCGAATGCCAATTCTTCCTCGCCGGCGGGAGTGGACCACGCGACGCGCTCGATCTTCGTCCAGGCCGGGTCGAACCCGACGACGTAGTTCGCGTCCCGCACCAACGGGGATACATGCGGGTTGGGTTCCCGTCCCAGGTTTCCGAGGAGGGCGAACCACGCTTCGCCCGATGCGCCATCGAATCCCATCCGCATCGTCCCCGCGACGACATGGGCGTCGGGGCGGAAGGTGGCCTCGATCTGGACCGGGGCGGCGAAACCGCTCGCGGCGAGGGTCAGTACACAACAGCAAATCAGGGTGCGCACGGGTTCTCCTTCTAGGTCAATTCTTCCTCAGGCTGCGGCTCTGGATGGAGCGTGAGGCGAACCGCGGTGATCTCGCGGGCGCTTGCTCGCTCGACCGAGATCTCAGCTCTGCCAATTCGGATCTTGGTTCCAGTTTCGGGAATGTCCCCGAGCTGCTCCAAGACGAGCCCGGCGATCGTCACCGCGTCGCCCTCGGGAAGGTCCAGTCCGAACGTGTGGTTCAAGGTCCGCACCTCGACATCGCCGCCGATGATGGCCTCGGTTGGGGAGATCCGGCGGATGAGGGGTCGCGGCCGGCGTCGGTCGTACTCGTCCTCAATCTCCCCCACGATCTCCTCGAGGATGTCCTCCAGGGTGACGATCCCCTCCACGCCGCCGTACTCGTCCACGACGACCGCCATGTGTGACCGCTCCTGCTGGAACTCCCGCAGCAGGGCGCTGATTGGCTTCGTGGTTGGGGCGTAGGGCACGGGGCGGAGCAGGGCTGCCAGTGAGACGTCGGTCTGCCCGTGTCCGAAGAGGGGAAGAAGGTCCTTGGCGTGGAGGAGCCCGATCACGTTGTCCTGGGTGTCCTTGTACACGGGGTAGCGGGAGTGGCCGTCGGACACGACGAACTTCACCACCTCCGTGAGGGGGGTCTCCACCTCGATCGTCTTCATGTCGGTGCGGGAGACCATGATGTCCTCGGCCGTGATCTCGTCCAGGGCGAGGATTCGTCGGACCATGCTCGCGTGCTCCTCTGACAGGGCCCCTCGCTCCTCTCCCATCTCGATGACGGACACGAGCTGATCCCTCGACAGGGGCGTCTTCTCCCGGCTGAAGAACTCCACTCCGAACGGCCGAACAAGCTGAGAACCTGCGGCACGGAAGAACCGCACCCCGAGGCGGCTGATCCGGGTGAGCCGCCACACGGGGACGACCACCGCCAGTGTCACCGCTTCGGACCGGTTACGGGCGAGGTTCTTGGGCGTGATCTCCCCGATGAGGAGGAGGAACGTAGTTAGGACAAGGGTGGTGATGAGGCCGGTGACGTAGCTGGGAAGCGACTTTGGAAGGATCTCCACGAAGAGAAGCGTGGCCAAGCTCGACGCGCCCACGTTGACGAGGTTGTTGTAGAGGACGATGCAGGTGAGGAAGTCGTTCGGGTCGCGCAGCAGGTGCTCGAGCGCCTTCGCCTTCTGCTTCGAGGGCGTGCGCCGGATGAGGTGGAACACCCGCAGCTCCGAAATCGAGGACAACGCGGTCTCAGAAGCAGAGAAAAAGGATGACAGAACAAGGAGAAGAAACAGGATAATACTTTGCGACTCCGTGGTCACCTCTTCATCACCTCGGTGGGTATTATAGTCCAGGTTTGGTAAGTTCCCGTATGCTGTTCTGGACAGGATCCTTGTCGGTCCGGTCCCGGGGTCGTAGACTTCGTCTCTATGTTCGAGTCGTTGACCGAGCGGCTGTCCCAGGCGTTCCGCAAGCTCCGCGCTCCCGGTCGGCTCACGCCGGCGGACGTGCAGGCCGGGCTGCGCGAGATCCGACAGGCTCTCCTTGCCGCTGACGTTCACTACGGGGTGGTGCGGGATCTCCTGGCGCGGGTCGAGGAGCGTGCGGTGGGCGAGAAGGTCGTGGAGTCCCTCGCTCCGGCGGAACAGCTCCTGGCGATCGTACGGGGGGAGATGAAGGCGGCGATGGGAGGGGAGGCGACCAAGCTCCGCCTCTCTGGTCGTCCAGCGGTCGTCCTTCTCCTGGGCCCTGCGGGATCGGGCAAGACCACCACGGCCGGAAAGCTCGCTCGACACCTCGCGCGCAAGGGTAGGAAGCCCCTCCTGGTGTGCGCAGACCCGCAACGTCCCGCGGCCGCGGAGCAGCTGGAGACCCTTGCCACCCGGCTTGGCGTCCCGTTTGCGTCGGCAGTGGACGATCCAGCGGAGGATGTGGCTCGGTCAGAAGAGCGAGCGCGGCGGGAACTGCGGGATGTCGTGATCGTGGACACGCCGGGCGCCCCACCGGGCGTGGCCCCGCCCGCGTTCGTGGGCGAACTCGTGGACGCGCTCGGTCCGAGCGACACCCTCCTCATCCTCGATGCGATGGTCGGGCAAGAGGCAGTACGGATGGGTGAGGCGTTCAGCTTGCTGGGGGTCACCGGGCTCGTCCTCACCAAGCTCGATGGGGACGCCCGCGGCGGGGCGGCCCTTTCTCTCCCAACTCGGCTTGGCAAGCCAGTTCTGTTCGTGGGGATGGGGGAGAAGCCGGAGGACCTCGAGCCGTTCGACCCCGGTCGGATGGCGGACCGGATCCTCGGGTTCGGCGATCTCGCTGGGCTGGCAGAGAAGCTGGCCGAGGTGGGAGGAGAAGAAGTCGCGGCCACGGTGGCCCGGGTGAAGGAAGGGACGTTCACCCTCGAGGACTTCCTCACCCAGTTCGAGGCGATGAGCCGCGCCGGCCCGCTCGACCAGCTCCTCGCCAAGATCCCGGGTCTTGGAAAGGTCGCCCAGGACGAGGAGATCGAGTCGGAGGTTAAGCAGACACGGGCTATCATCCAATCGATGACAGTTGAGGAGCGGCGCGACCCCCATATAATCGGGGCCAGCCGCAAGCGGCGCATCGCCCGCGGGTCGGGAACCACTGTTCAGGCAGTGAACCAGCTTTTGTCCCACTACGAGCAGGCGCGACGCCTTGTGCGCGGGTTCGGAAAGCGGCGGATGCCCCCAGGGTGGGGCGGACCCGCTCCAGTGACGAGGTGATGGGATGGTCAAGATCAGGCTCATGCGAGTGGGCAAGCGAAAGCAGCCCAGCTACCGGATTGTGGTGATGGAAGGGACGGACAAGCAAGGCGGACGAGCGGTGGCCGCGATCGGCCACTACAACCCCCTTGCCGAGCCCGCGGAGTTCACCGTGGACGCAGAGGCCGCTCTGTCCTGGCTCCGCCAGGGGGCCCAGCCTTCTCATGCCGCACGACGGCTGCTTGCCAAGAGCGGTGTTCTCAAAGCGCTGGACGGAATCCGATCTGGGCGCGCGGCCGGAACGGACGAAGGAGATGCTGGCTGACCTCGCGCGGTACCTCCTCCGCGCGGTGACCTCGCGGCCGGGCGAGGTGCACGTGGAGCACATCCAATCCGGCCAAGTGGACTTCCTCTTTCTCAGGGTTTCGGGCTCTGACGGAGGGCTTGCTGCCCGTGAGCGCGACGCGCTGGCCACTGTGGTTGAGACGATCGGGACGCGGATGGGCCGGACCGTGATTGTGGACTGGAAATGAGGTTCGACGTCGTCACCCTCCATCCGGAGATGCTTGTCCCCTTCTCCTCCGAGGGGATTCTCCGGGGAGCACAGGACAAGGACCTTATCGCGATCCATCTCCACGATCTGCGGCTCTTCTCTTCAGATGGAGCAGGTCTTGTAGACGACCGGCCCTTTGGCGGTGGGGCGGGGATGGTGATGAGGCCCGAGCCGTTCATGCAGTGTCTTGATCTGGTCAGGCGAGAGAGCGGGCGACGACCGTACACCGTGCTCCTCTCTGCCCAAGGAGTGCTGTTCACCCAGGAGATCGCCAAGAACCTCGCGCAGACCGGGGCGTTGACGCTCCTCTGCGGCCGGTACGAAGGGGTGGACGAGCGGGTGGCCGCCCGGTGCGACCTCGAGCTCTCGATCGGCGACTTCGTCCTCGCGGGGGGCGAGCTTGCCGCGGCGGTGGTTGTAGAAACGGTGGCGCGGATGGTGCCCGGTGTGGTGGGGCGGCACGAGTCCGCAGCCACGGATTCCTTCTACGCCGGACCGCGCTTGGGGTACCCCCAGTACACCCGCCCCCGCGTGTTCCAGGGGATGGAGGTTCCGGACGTCCTCCTCTCCGGCGACCACGAGAAGATCCGCCGTTGGCGGGAGAGGGAAGCGTGGCGCAAGACCCTCCGCAACCGACTTGACCTCGTAGGGCTGAACCTTGGCAGACCTGCGTCTTCTGAACTGCAGTCTCAGATCTGATCAGGTGTCGGCTCCCGGTAGCTCAGCCCTCCCCCGGTCAAGCCACGCCTGGAGGAGGACAGCGGAGAGGGCGTCTTCGCGCTTCTTCCGGGCCCGCCGGGAGAACCGCCCCTTCGATCATCGGCCGGTCGGCCTCGGCTGAGGTCACGACACCCGAACCCGTCTACAAGGCGTAGAGGACGTCGCCGGCGATGTTCACGGCGTGGTCCCCGATCCGCTCCAGGTTGTGGAGAATCTCCACGAACAAGACGCCGGCCGCCGCATCGCACACCCCGTCGTCAAGGCGCTGCAGATGGCGGTCCCTGAACAGCCGCTCGAGGTGATCAACCTCCACCTCCCGGTGTAGGGCCTCCTGGGCGCGGTCCTTGTCCTCTTCCCGTAACGCTTCCAGCGCCAGCTCGTAGAGGAACATCGTCTTGTCGAACAGCGTCGTGAGATCGCCCGCCGCGACTGAAGAGAAGACGTGTCCCCGGCGGAGCACGTGCAGCCCCCGCTCGGCAATGTTGACCGCCTGGTCGCCGACCCGTTCCACGTCGCCCGTGGCATGGCGAAACACGTGTAGCCGCCGTTCTTCCCGCGCGGAGAGGGCGTCCCCCGGGATCCGCTCCAGGAAGGACTCGATGTCTCCTTTCAGGCTGTCCACTGCCTCCTCGATCTCCAACACCTCGACCAAGGCCGCCTCGTCGCGCTCGAGCAGGCCTTCCCGGCAACGGTGGATCATCGCCTGCGTCATGGCAGCCACCCGGAGGAGCTCCTGGCGTGCCTGGTACAGGGCGACGGGCGGGGCAGCGAGGAACGCCTTTGCGAGGTGTCGGGGGGTGGAAGTGGCAGCGGGCTCCCGCCCGCGCGTGATCGCGGTCACTGCACAGGCTAGAGCGCCCACCAACGGGAGGGCCAAGACCGTGCCCGCAACGTTGAACAGGGTGTGGGCGTGGGCGATCTGTCGCTCCAAGGTGGGAGCGATCGTTGCCACTAGCCGGGCGTACAAGGGGACGAAGGGGAGGAGGACGGAGACCCCGACGACGTTCACCAGGAGCTGCGCCCGCGCCAGCCGTCGCGCGGGGAGCGAGGCTCCGAGGGAAGCGAGCTGAGCCGTGATCGTGGTCCCGATGTTCGCTCCCAGCACGAGGGCGATTGCGGTAGGGAGGTCGAGGATCCCAGCGGAACCCATGGCGATCAGGAGCGCGGTCATTGCCGATGAGCTCTGGATCACGGCTGTCACCCCCGCTCCCACGAACACCCCCAGCGGGACGTTCTCTCCCAGCGACGCGAGGAGCTGCAGCACCGCGTCGCTTCGCGCCACGCCCCGCAGTCCACCGGCCATCACGCTCATCCCCAGGAACAGGAGCCCGAACCCGAGGATGGCCCGGCCGATGTCTCCCGCGCGCCGCCCACGGAACAGCTCCGACAGCACGAACCCGACGGCGATAACGGGCAGGTAGTAGTCCCCAACCCGGAACGCGATGATCTGCGCGGTGATCGACGTTCCGATCTCCGCCCCGAGCATGACGCCGATCCCCTGGCGGAGGGTGAGGGCGCCGGCGTTGATGAGGCCGATGAGGAGGACCATCGTCATGCTGCTCGACTGGAGGACGCTCGTACTCACCATGCCCACAAGCGCCCCGCGGAGGGCCCGGTTCGTGAGTCGCTCCAGCAGGACCCGCATCCGCTCGCCGATCGCCCGCTTCAGGGCAGCGCTCAAGACGCGCAGCCCATAGAGAAAGAGGGCCAGTCCCCCCGCTGCCGCGATCACCACCGCTGCTGTGTCCATCGCTAAACCAGATGCTCCTCGGTGCCGGCATTGTCCGGGCGACGGTCGGCTCCGACAAGCGGGGGATTGGGAACCCTGTTCAGCTCGTTCCCATCCGCTGCGAGCCGAGCCACTCCTGGAGGAGGAGGACAGCCGAGAGGGCATCTCGGTGCCCCCTTCGCCTCCTGCGGGAGAGCCCCCCCTCAACCATCGCCCGATCGGCCTCCACCGAGGTCAGGCGCTCATCCACGTAGTGGAGGGGGAGCCCGCTCCCCTCCGCCACGGCCTCCGCGAACTCCCGGGTCTTCCGCGCCTGTTGCCCTTCCGTGCCGTCCATGTTCAGGGGCAGGCCTGCAACGATGGCCACCGCCCCCAGTTGCCGGGCGAGCTGGGCAAGCTGGGCGACGTCTTCAGGAGCAGACCTTCGGGTGTGGACCCCGTGGGGGGTAGCGATCGTCCCCGTCTCGTCGGAGACGGCGACCCCCACCCGCCGGTCCCCGATGTCCAAGCCCAAGACTCTCATCGGCAGTGCTCCGCTCTCCCCATCACCCGTCTTCGATCACCCATCATGGGTCCCTATCCCTTGGCGAGCAGGGTGAGCGCGCGCCGAATGAGTTCCTCCACCGAGGCGTCCGGCGACTCCCGGATGAGCTTCTCCACCGCCCGCCGCGCCTCCGCCTCCGGGAACCCGAGGACCTTCGAGGTGAGAGCCTTCACCACCACCTGCGCCTTCTCCGCCGTTGGGGACGGTCCTCCGGGGGCCCATTTTGCGAGCTTCTCCGACAGCTCGACCATCACCCGCTGCGCGGTGCGTCGGCCGATTCCCTTCACCCCGTCGAGGGCGGACAGGTCGCCCTGGCGTACGGCCGCGGACAGCTCGGCCGGGGGCAGGGCCGACACCAACCGGAACGCAAGCTTAGGCCCGACCTGGGGCACAGAGAGGAGGGCCACGAACATCTCCCGCTCCTCCCGCGTCGCGAACCCCCACAACTCGATCCCGTCATCGCGGAGGATAAGGTGGGTCAGGAGCTTTGCCGAGTCGCTCGACCTCAGCTCGTTCACCGTCCGGGCGGGCACGGCCACCCTCACCCCCATGCCCCCCACGGCTACCACGAGGAACTCCTCCCCCGCCTCGACAACCGGCCCTTCCAGGAACTCAAGCATCGCTGACCTCCCTCACCTCGCCCCACGGGGCGACCGAAGTTCGGAACAAGGGTGCGTTCGCTTCGGGTATGGCAATCTCGGCCACAACACGGTCCGTAAACCGCTGGGAGAGGACGCGCGCCTCGTGCTTCCGGGCGAGCGAGAGAAGGGCTCCGACCCTTCTCGGTTCGGTAGTGACGACGAACCGCTTCTCCGGGACGACGGGGCGAACGCCGGCCGCGGCAAGCGCCTCCCGGGCCGCATCGCGGTACGCCCGGGCGAG
>JAGUVP010000087.1 GCA_020062805.1 Candidatus Bipolaricaulis sp. | reverse complement strand
TCACACCCCGAGCGACCAGAGCGCTGCTCGCATCACTCGGCTCCGATCGCTCCGCGGTTCCGGTCGACGACGTCGCCGTCGCAGCACTCACCGTGCGCGAGCGGGAGGTCGTCGGCCTCGTCGGTCGGGGTCTGTCGAACGACGAGATCGCTGCTCGACTCTTCCTCTCACCACTGACAGCCAAGACACACGTCAGTCGGGCGATGACCAAGCTCCACGCCCGAGACCGCGCCCAACTCGTCGTGCTGGCGTTCCGAACCGGCCTCACCCAACTCGACGACGTCTGACTGTCCCGATGCCGCACCCCCTCACCCGAACCGGGGTCGCCTCCGTAGGGAAGCAGCCTTCATCGTCGGTGAACACGAACGTGGCAGTCCCCTGGTCCTCGATGAGACACGCGCCGAGAACACGATGCGGACCGCTGACGGCGGCCGCAGGGCGCACGAGCTCGATCGCGTCGGCGACCTGACCTTCGGGTTCAGGACAGCTCCCGAGCGGCGGCACCACGTTCGTCTGCACTGGTGGGTGCGAGTCGTACTGACACGGTGCTGACAGCGGCGATCAGGCTGCGTCGTCGCGGCAAGGTGGATCGGCACCCGACGGTCCTCGTCGTCGAACACCGCGACGATCTCCATGTGCTGCCGATCCCGACGCGTCACGCCCCTTGGGTGTTGGTGCGAAGTGGATCACCGACGCGCACCCTTCCCTCCTGTGAGACCGTGGCTCCGACGGCGAGTCTCCCATTGGATTCGCGGTGAATGGTCCGGAGGATGTCGAGGTCGGCGACGAGCCCAGGTTGGGACCGCGCGACCATGATGCAGCGATTGATACCTCTCAGGACGTCGAGTCGACACGTTCCGAGGGCCACAGACATGCCGATCAGCATGTTCTCGTCGCCGGCTCCAATCACCAGGTTCGTCCGGAATCGTCGCGGGTCCAGGTCACGAAGGCTCGACGCGGACACGAGCGACACTCGTGCCCACTCGGCGTCGTGCCATGCGCCTGCAGGGCCTTGCCACGACACCCAGTCCGTCTCGTGCTCGAAGTCCTTCGGGTTCTCGAACACGCCGATGTGGTCGGCCGCACGCGTGAGAGCTACGTCGCGGCCGAGCCACGCCGAGATGGTCTCACTCCTGTCGGTCTCGGTCCCGTCGGGAAGCGTGACAATTGGGTGACCGTCATCGGAAAGACGTGCCGAGGCCATCAAGAGCCGAGGCTCACGACGAGCGGTCAACACGTTGCCGGTCTCGTGGTCGAGGATCCCCCACGCGCGGTCGCCTACGATGCCCAACTCTGTGACGTCGACACCCTCGAGTTGCTCACCGCCGAGCGACTTCACGGGGAACCGCCAGATCTGAATGACACTCATCGCGGGCATCATCGAGATGACCGCGCGCTGCTTGGGCCGCCGTCGACGCGATGGCCCGTCGTCGACTCGATACCGGCCGGGACGACACCTGAATACGAACCGGTCGTGAGTGTTCCGGCGCGTTCCACCATGAGGATCGACGTTCGCTCGGCTGCGAATGGCCGGTGTTCGACGCCAGCAGCGACGACGAACAGCTCGCCAGTGGCGAGCTCGACGGTACGTTCACCTCGGTCGCCGCGTAGGTCGATGGTCAAATGCCCTTCGATGACGAGGAACATCTCATCGGTGTCGGCGTGACTGTGCCACACGTGCTCCCCCTGAACCTTCGCCAGTCGGATATCGGAGTCGTTGACCTGTCCGATGATGCGCGGGCTCCACAGCGTGTCGAACATCGCAAGGTGTCGGCTGATCGCCACCGCCTCGACGTCGTTTGTCTCGTCCATCAGCTGATCATGGCCAAGGACGGCTGGGTTGGGAAGTGATAGAAATGCCCCGTGTCGAAAGGATCCTCTCGCACCCGACCTCGTACCCGGCGCGTGGCGATCGTCATTGCGGACGAGTCGAACCCCTTCGAGATGTCGGTCGCCATGGAGGTCTTCGGCCTCCGCCGACCAGAGCTGACCTACCAGCCCTATGACGTCGTGGTCTGTTCGGAGCGTCCGCTGACCAAACTGCGCGACGGACTTTGCACGATGAAGGTCGACACACGCCTCGACGCTGCACTGTCGTGTGACACGATCATCGTTCCGAATCGCCCCGACCCGCTGGTCGCCCAGAGTGCAGCGGTTCTCGACCTCGTACGGACCGCAAATCGGCGCCGCAAACGGTTGATCGGGTTCTGCACTGGTGCGTTCACCCTCGCCGCTGCCGGCACCGTGAACGACAAGTCCGTGACGCTGCACTGGCGGTGGGTCGAGGAGTTCCAACGGCAATACCCGACGGTGCGGGTCGTGCCGGACTCGATCTATGTGGTCGATGGGCGGATACTGACGGCGGCCGGCAGCGCGTCGGCGCTCGACCTCTGCCTGCACGTCGTTCGCGAAGATCATGGATCCCAGGTGGCTGCGACGATGAGCCGTCGGCTGGTCTACGGGCTCCATCGCGCAGGCGGCCAACGCCAGTTTGTCGAGGATCCCGTCGTCAACCTCTCATCCACCGATCACCTCCAAACCGCGCTCGAACTGATCGCATCGGATGTCGCCGCTGCGCACACCGTCGCCTCCATGGCAGCCCAAGCATCCATGGGTATCAGCACCTTCCATCGCCACATGCGAACCAAGGTCGGCGTTTCACCGATGGGCTGGCTCACC
>JAGUVP010000217.1 GCA_020062805.1 Candidatus Bipolaricaulis sp. | reverse complement strand
CGGCGCAGGTGTTGATGGGGGAGTTTGTGGAAGCGGTGGCGACGACGTTCGTGGTCGGGATGACGACCGAGGCGGAGTCGGGCGCGGAGATCAGGCAGTCCTCGCCTCCGCAACCCACCCCTGCCTGCACCCAGTTCGTCAACTCCGCACAGCTCGTCATCCGGGCGGTGACGGTGAGGGTTCGCGTGGCCCCCGGCGCGATCACGGGGATCCGCCAGCTCACGCCGTTGATCCATCCGCCGTGGTGGTCCTCGTTGGGATGGGTCACAACGTCGGGGTCAGCCGTTGACGAGACGTACTCCAGGCCGCTCCCGAGCACGTCATCCACCCACACCTCGTACGCCGGCCCGGCGCCGCCGTTCGTGACATAGATCGTCCAGGTGACCGGGTTCTGGGTAGCGTAGATGATCTCAGGGGTCTTCGACACGTAGAGGAGCGGCCCGCGCAGGAAGGATGGGGTGCGGGAAGCGCTTACCGAGCACGAGGAGTAGAGGCACGAGTCCGTGAACAGCGCCGTTGCGGTGATCTCGCGGCCGGGGCTGCAGCGCTTCCGCACCTGGAAGGTGAGGACGGACTGGGCGCCGTTGGGCTGTCCTACGAAAGCTTCGGCGTAGTCCCACTCGTAGTAGTCGGCGTATTCCGTGGGAACGGTTGTGGTCGGACACACGCCGCTGCACCCGATGCTCCCCGTGTCCACGATGTAGTAGTTGAGGCTGCCGAGTCGGAGCCGCACGTCGTGGGGGTCGAAGGTGGACGTCTTGGTGAGGGTCACGGTGACGTTGTAGGTCCCGCACGGGTCCACGAAGTCGGTAGGGAGTCCCGAGATGGCGACGCTCATCGACGGGGTGACCGCCGTCACGACAAGGGTCTCCGTGGCCTGGCACGGCTGCGTGCAGTTATCTCCAGTGGTACAGCCCGTTCCGAGATCAAGCGTTGTCCAGGTGTAGAAGCTGTACGTGCTGGGGCACGTTGTGGGGAGCGAGTCCGGGGTGAACCTGAGCCGGTACGAGATCACAAGGGTCTTCCCCCAGACCAGACTGGCGTCGTCGATGCCCTGGACCTCTAGGCTCCCGCCAGGGGTCGTATCCACCACGGTCACCGGGTCTGTCGCAACCCCGTCCACCGTGATCTGGAGCGTCCCGTCCACGTACTCCTGCAGGTTCTCGGCGTAGGCGATGAACGTGAGGTCGGTGAAGTAGATGTCCGGCCCGCTGCCGGCAAAGGTGTAGGTGTTCGTGTACGTGATCTCCCCGCACTTCTCCTGGGTCGAGGGGGTCGCCGTTCGGCTGGCGGTGACTAGCTGGTAGCACTGGATGGCGATCGGCAGCGAGCTTGTGGAGGAGATGGCGCACCCGCAGCAGTCCGTGGCTACCGCGGTGGCGCTGAGGGTGCCGACCTGGCCGCACTGGAGCCTGCCCGGGGCGGCCAATGTGAACGACGTGGAGAGAGGGGTGGTGGGGGAGGTCGTCCAAGAGATCGTCCCCCCGGTTCCGTCTCCCCCCGGGACCCACGTGCCGCCGCCGCTGTCGGCAACCGTGAACCCCGCGGGGACGTTCGCGACCACGGAGATGTCGCTTGTGGCTCCGCTCCCGCAGCTGTCGAGCCCGGAGAAGCTCACCTCAAGGTCGTAGCTGCCTACGTCGCAGATGTAGACCTCGCCGGATCCCGTGAGGGTCACGGACAGGCGCGGCGGGCCGTCGGGACCGTACGTCGTCGAGAAACCTCCGATCTGGGACGGTGGGCGGAACTCCTCCCCGCACACGTTCTCGTAGATCGTCTGACAGAGCACCGTTCCGCTCGGCACGCCCGCGCACCAATCCCCCGGGTACGTCACGGTGAACGTGAGGATGTACGTCTCGCCGGCGGGGATCGGGTCGTCGAGGACAAAGCATCCTCCCACATAGGCCGCGCCTGGCCCCACGCCGCTGACCACCAGGGGAGAGCAGTCCATGCACAGGCGAATGTTGCGGGCCACTCCTTCGCCGACGTTCTCGATGGGAATCGTCACCGGCACGCCCTCGGCAGAGCAGTACGGCATTGCGATCGTGGGTGGTGTCCAGGCGAGGAACGGGTTCCTGGGAACGAGGAGGATCGACGCGGTGGCCGTGCCGCCCTGCACTGCGGTGTCGAAGCAGACCGAACCGTCGTCGCACCCGAACCGAACGTCGGCCCTGTTGTTCAGGCCTGCGCATGCGGTCACCTCGGCCTTGAGCTCGATCTCCACCCGCCCCCCGGGGGCGATCTCCTCGAGCGACGGAGCATGGCTCTTGTCCCAGGTCGTCGCCTGGCCCGCGTTGTCGCCGGCAGGATCGGACGACACGTAGAGGAGCCCGCTCCCCAGGACGTCCGTGACCACCACGTTGTAGATGGGACCGAGGCCCGTGTTCTCCACAACGAGGGTCCAGGTCACCTCGTCTCCTACTCCCGCGGAGATGACGGAGGGGATCTTCTCGATGCGCACCGCGCCGGGGAGGATCTCCACCGGCTGGGAATCGGAGATCCAGTACCCCGTTCCGTCGAGGACGAAGTCCACGCGGGAGCCGAGGGTGCCGGAGATCGTCCCGCAGCCTGTGACGAGGGCGAACTCCACGGTAACGGTCTCCCCGGGGGGAAGCTCGTACGCCGTCCCGAGGATGAGGTTCAGATCCCAGGTCAGGTTGAGGCCAGAGGGAGTTGGCTCTGCGGGCACGGGCGTCCCGTCGTCAAGCGTGATCAGCCCCGACCCGGGGACATAGGCGAACCCCGCGTTGGGGAGGGTGACGGTGAAGACAATCGCACTCGCTGTCTGAACTACGTCGGCGATGAACGTGACTGTGAACGAAGCTTCTTCGCACCGCCCCATCTCCGTGGGACCACTCAGGTCCACGGTCTGAGCCACGGCAAGACACCCTGCCACGAGCGCGAGCAGAAAAAAAAGAGCTTGCGTGCATCGGGTCTTCACAATCGCCCTCCCCTGAGAATCCGATCTCCAGCTTCCCGGCAGTGTATCGACCCGATGCGCCAGGGTCAATGATCTGGACAACATTGCGATGCTTGTTACACTCGGATGTACACCACCTTATTCAAGGTGAGACAGGTGTATTTTAATGAGAGCATGTATGCGGTTAGACTACGACGAAAACCTCATTGGAAATAGTTCTAGAAAAGGAGCAGAGAAGAGCGGGTGGACGGGATGCCTACCCTGTGCCGATCGCTCGGTAGATGACGAGGCCGCCCACAGCGACGAACAGGATCCCTGCCCCGAGCTGGACGTATCTCGTGGGCAAGAACTCCCCTACAAGTCCACCCACGAACGCCCCGAGGAGGCTCACGGCCGACAAGGCGAGGGAAGCCCCGAGGAACACCACCCACGGAGCGCGGTGCTGCGACGACAGGGTGAACACGAGGAGCTGGGTCTTGTCGCCCAGCTCGGCGAGGAACACCATCCCGAACGTCGTCAAGACGAGTCTCCAGTCCATGGCGGAGCCTCCTTACGGCGGCCGATGATAGCCGTTCGCTGAGGCTCGGTCTCCCGCTGCACCGCTGTCTGAGGAGACGTATACTCCCGGTTCTGCCGATGAAGACCGTTGCGATCCGGGATCGAATCCTCACCGGTCCCATTCTGCCCACGATGGTCCACCTCGCCTGGCCGGTGATGCTCACCGCGGCCCTCCAGGCGTTGTACAACCTCGTGGACGCGTTCTGGCTGGGGCGGCTGGGAACGGCGGCGGTGGCGGCGCCGGGGATGGCGTGGCCGATCCTGTTCTTCTTCATGTCGTTCGCCGGGGGCTTCCAGGCCGCGGGCGCAACGTTCGTCGCCCAGCACTTCGGGGCCCGCGACCAGGACGGAGCAGAGAAAGCGGCGGGGCAGGTCCTCGCCTTCCTCTCCTTGGTCTCCGCCGTGCTCGGTGGTGTGGGGTTCGCGCTCTCTCCGACCATCCTTCGTCTGATCGGCGCGCCCGACGACATCTACCCGCTGGCTCTCCTCTACCTGCGCATCGAGTGTTTGGGTCTGCCGATCATGTTCCTTGCCCACGCGTTCGGCGGGCTGATGCTGGGGTTGGGGAACACGCGGTTGATGATGTACCTCAGCGCTTCGTCGCTCCTGTTCAACGCAGCGCTCGATCCCCTGTTCATCTTCGGGTGGGGGCCGTTCCCGGCGTGGGGCGTGGCCGGAGCCGCCGGAGCGACGATCCTGTCCCGGGTCCTGGTGGCGGTGGTGGGGCTGGCGCTCCTGTTCTCCGGTCGGGCGGGGATCAAGCTTCGCCTGAGAAACCTCCGTCCGCGGTTGGCACGAATCCTGCCCATTCTCCGCGTTGGCCTGCCCAATGTGCTCGACCAGGCGAGCACCTCGCTCGGGTTCGTGGTGATGATGGGCCTCGTGTCCGGGTTTGGGACAGCGGTTGTGGCTTCGTATACCGTGGGCAACCGAATCATCAACCTGGTGAACGTGATCAGCTGGGGAGCGGGGAGCGCCCTCGTGGCGATGATCGGCCAGAACCTGGGGGCCGACCAGACGGAGCGGGCGGAGCGGATCGCCCGCCGGGGGATCTCGGCGACGTTTCTCGCCCTGATTGGGCTGTACTTCGTCGCGCTCCTTCTCCGTCGGCCGCTGTTTGGCCTGTTCGTGGCCGATCCAGATGTCATCCGCCAGGGCGCCTGGTACATCGCCGTGTTTGGGATGTCGGTCCCGTTCTTCGGTCTGTTCGATGGGGCAGCCGCCACGTTCCGCGGCTCGGGTCACACCGTGCCGCCGATGGTGATGGCCATCGTCCGGTTGTGGGTCCTGCGCGTGTTCTTGGCATGGGCGCTTGCCTACCCCCTCGGGTTCGGGACGACGGGGATGTGGGCGGGGATGACGTTGAGCAACGTGCTTGCGGGAACGGCTCTCGTCCTGTGGCTTGGGCGCGGGACGTGGAAGCGCAAGGTGATACGAGCTCCCATGGAGGGCGCGGTGCGGGCGGCCGCCACGGGGTCGTGAGCCAGCTGGTTCGCGCTGCAGACTCCACGATGGCTTGCGGGGCCCGCTTCGGGATGCGTGCAGTGCGCAGCTGCTGGGGGTAGGGAGGTGAGCCGGGGATGAGAGTAGGGATCATCGGCATCGGGACGGTGGTCCAGGCGTTGGCCCGCGGTTTCCTTCGGGCTGGGGTAGAGGACCTGGCGGGCACCACCGCTCACCCCGCATCGGCGGAGCGAGCGAGGCGAGCGCTTGGGATCCCGGTCTCCACGGACAACCGGGCGTTGGTCTGCGATCGGGACATCCTGCTCCTCGCTGTCAAACCCAGCGCGGTGGCAGGGGTGGTGGGGGAAATCGCCCCGCGGGTCACCCCGCATCAGACTCTGGTCACCCTGGCTGCCGCGACACCCACAGCCCGAGTGGAAGGGCTCTTGGGCAGCGGGGTCCCCGTCATCCGGGCGATGCCGAACACCCCGTGTGCCGTTGGCGCTGGTATGACCGTGCTCTGCCCCGGACGCTCTGCGGGACCCGACCAGTTGAGTGCTGTGCAGGCGTTGTTTGCCACCGTGGGCCGGGTGGCGTTGGTGGAAGACGAGGATCTGATGAGCGTGGTGACTGCCCTGTCTGGATCTGGTCCCGCCTACACCTTCATCATCCTCGAGGCGTTGAGCGAGGGCGGGGTGAAGATGGGCCTTCCCCGGGCTCTGGCCACCGAACTCGCTGCGCAGGCGCTCCTCGGTGGGGCAGCTTTGGCGTTGGAGTCGGGGCAGCACCCAGCACTGCTCAAGGCCGACGTGACCACCCCCGCCGGCGTCACCATCGACGGGCTTCTCGCCCTGGAGGAAGGAGGGGTCCGGGTGTCCCTGATCAAGGCCGTGATCGCGGCCACGGAACGGTCGGCCCAGCTCGCCTCCCTTCTCGACCGCGACGCGTCCCGCCCCACCTGACCATCTTGGCTCCCTGCCGTTACCAACGTGTGCGGGAGCGGGCTACGAGCCTACGGCCGCGCGGAGCACGCCGGCTCCCCGCGGCCAGGAAGACACCCGCGGATGAGTTCAGGAACGAACTGCCACCCAGATCCATCTCTCGCACGCGGGGAGAGGCGATCATCGCACCGCCATGGGCACGACGGTCAGCACAGAGAGCACGAAGGAATCTGGACCTTCCAGTCACTGGAGCTCACGCTTGTTGATCGTCGTGTTCTTGGTACCCCTTGTGGCAGGCCGTTGGGTTGAGCGGCTCCTCTCCGCGCTCCGCACGCCCGTAGCAGGCCCAGGCACCGAGGGTCTGCGGTCGTACCGGCATGGGAGAACGGCAGTCGTCCTTCCTTGCTTCGCAACGGATCGAGACGCTACACTCCCTTGACATGCTGCGGCAGGACGTGGTCGCTTTCCTCGACGAACGGTTCCCGCCGACCGTGGCCGAGGAGTGGGACCGGTCCGGGCTTCAGGTGGGCCCTCTCGATGCGCCCTGCCGGCGGGCGGTCGTGGCGCTCGACTTCGGCCTCGATCTTGTCGGTCGACTCCAGAGCGTGGATCTCGTCGTCACCCACCATCCCCTCCTGTTTCGCCCTCTCGACCGCGTGCTGCCGAGCGCGCCCCTCGGGGAGAAGTTGAAGGCCCTGCTCTTGTCCGGGACTGCGTGCTACTCCGTGCACACGCCCTACGACTCGGCCCGAGAGGGGCTGGGCGAGGTGTTGGCGGGGTACCTGGGCCTCGTGGGCGCGCAGCCGCTCGCCCCGCGGGGACGGCTCGTGAAGCTCGTCGTGTTCGTCCCCCACGGGCACGAAGCGGAGGTAGCTCAGGCGGTGTTCACCGCCGGGGCGGGGAAAATCGGGAACTACGGGCACTGCTCGTTCCGCTCCCCTGGGATGGGGACCTTCCTCCCTGGGAAGGGCGCGCAGCCGTTCCTGGGCCGAGTGGGCGAGGAGGAGCACGCCGACGAGGTGCGCCTGGAAACGCTTGTCCCCTCCGAATGCCTGGCTGCTGTGCTCGAGGCGATGATGTCGGCACATCCCTACGAGGAGGCGGCGTACGACGTGTACCCGCTGGAGAACCGATGCTTCCTCCATGGCCTGGGACGCGTCGGCGACCTCCCGCATCCATCCCCGGGTTCAGACGTGGTGCGCCGGTTCGGCAGTGCGTTAGGTGCGGAGCCCCGTGAGGTCTACGGAGCCCTCCACCCGGCGGT
>JAGUVP010000163.1 GCA_020062805.1 Candidatus Bipolaricaulis sp. | reverse complement strand
GCCCGGGGTGAGGTGCCCGTGGAGGATGACGTACCCCCCGAAGGCGAGGATCACCGGGACGAGGATCCGGGCGATCGTCCGCACGACGACGCTCATCGCTTCAGCCTCCGCAGGATGAGGGCCACCCCGATCACGGCAGTGAACAGCACCGTCGCCTCGCCGAGGGTGTCGTAGCCTCGGTAGTCGAACACGACCGCCGTCACCACGTTGTTCGTCGCCGTTTCCGTCTGCGACCAGGCGTTGAAGTAGCGGTCCATGAGGTCGAACCGCGGCGCGCCGAACGGGCGCATCCGCGCCCCGCCGAGGAGGAGCCCCCCAGCGACGATCAGGAACGCCGCCAAGACGATCCAGCGCCTCATTCCTCCTCCTTCCGCTGCGTCTTGCGGATCGCGAGGACGAAGATCGCCGTGGTCAACGCCGCCCCGACGCCGGCCTCGGCGATCGCCACGTCCGGCGCCTGAAGGAGGTAGAACTGGAGGGCGAGCAGAAGGCTCGACCCGGCGAGGGCGATCACGCTCGCCAGGAGGTCCTTCAGCCACACGGCGAGGACCGAGCCGACCACGATGAGGATCAGGATGACGACCTGCAGGACGGCGAGAATCGTCATCGCGTCTCCCGTGGTCCGTGGTCCGTGGCCCGTGGTCCGTGGCCCGCTTCTTCGAGGCGGTCCACCACGGCGCGGAACGGCTTGATCCCCGACCGGTGGGCGGCCCGCGCCAGGGCGTGGGATCCCGTGGGGTTCGTCAAGAGCAGGAACACGAGCGCCAGGAAGGCGCGCACGGCCATCGTCCCCCCCGCTCCGCCGCCCTGGACGATCCCGTACACGGCGACGGCGAGGATAGAGAAGAGCGACCCGAACGTAGTGCACTTCGTCGCGCCGTGGATGCGGGTGTAGACGTCGGGGAACCGGATCAGCGCCACCGCCCCCAGCGCGTTGAACGCGGCCCCGATCGCGAGAAACGCGTAGATGAGCCCGTTCACGACAGCCCCCGTTCCAGGTACCGCGCGATGTACAGCGTCCCCACGTAGGACAGGAGCGCGTACACGAGCGCGACGTCGAGGAGAACGACCTGGTTGAACGCCGCGCCGAGGAGGACCATCGTCGCCACGACGAGGGTGTTGATCGTGTCCAGGGCCACCGCACGGTCGGCGGCAGTGGGGCCGATCCCCAGCCGCACCATGCACACGAAGATGAACCCCAACATGGCGAGGCCGGCGACGGCGAACGGCAGGGCGACGATCACTCGGCTACCCTCCGCGCCCACCTCGGGAACGGTCCGCACACGGCGTCCGCCGTCGGGGAGGCGTCCTTCACGTTGATCCAGTGGACGAAGAAGTCGCCGGTGGCGTCATCCACGTCCATCGTCAGGGTGCCGGGGGTGAGGGTGATCGAGTTCGCGAGGAACGTGCGGCCGACATCGGTCTGGAGGTTTGGGTTGAAGCGGACGATCCCCGGGTTGATCCGGCCGGTGATCACGCGCCACGCCACGTCGAGGTTGGCCTTGGCCATCGCGTAGAGGAACGGACCCACGAGGTAGACGAGGAACAAGAGCCAGCGCTGGGGCTGCAGCAACCGCCACCCGCCCCGCTTCCAGACGAGCGGTCCGGTGGCCAGACCCACCAGAAGCGCGATCACCGCGCCGGCGAGGAGTTCGTCGGGCGCCCATAGACCCCACCGTCCGCTGAAGGCGGAGAACACGAGGTACAGGGCGAAGACCAGGAGAGCCGTTGTCGTCCACTCCGCCACCCGACGCATACGGGTCGGACTATAGCCAGCGGGAGCGGACCGTGCAATCCGCGGGAGCTCGGGGGTCGGCACACCGCCGACTGGGGGGTATCATCGTCCGCTATGCACGACATCCGCGTGGGGACCGAGGACGTGTTCAAGCGGCAGATCGAGCTTGCCTCCCGCAACTACAAGCTCTTCCAAGACCATGGGGTGCGGGCGTTCAACGTGATGGGGGCGATCGGGTCGGGAAAGACACTCCTCATCCTCCGTCTTGCTGAACGGCTGAAGGAGAAGGGCGTGCGGGTGGGGGCGATCGCCGGGGACGTGGCGGGAGACGACGACTTCCAGAGGTTCACCGCAGGCGGGCTCGTCGCCGCCAACCTCAACACCGGGGACGACTGCCACCTCGACGCCCACCGCGTGGGCCACGCCCTGGAAAGCTTCCCGTTCGGCGACGTAGACGTCCTGTTCATCGAGAACGTGGGGAACCTCGTGTGCCCGGCGGACTTCCCGCTGGGGACCGAGGGCGACCTCGTCGTGATCTCCGTGACCGAGGGCGACGACATGGTGCGCAAGCACCCCAAGATGTTCGCTCAGACCGACGTCCTGGCCGTCAACAAGGTGGACCTGGCGAGCTTCGTGGGAGTGGACCCGATGGCGTTGGTCGACGACTACCGCCGGCTCAACCCGCACGGAAAGGTCGTTCTCACCGACGCCAAGAGCGGCCGCGGCGTGGACGAGCTCCTCGCCGCCCTCGGCCTCTAGGTGCACGAGTACTCACTGGCCCACGCACTTCTCGAAGGCCTGACCGAGCACCTCGGTCAGCACCCGGTGCACGGGCGGGTGCGAGCCGTCCACGTGCGGAAGGGTGAACTCCTCATCCTGTCGGAAGAGGCGCTGGGCGAGGCATGGCGGATCCTGGCCGAAGGGACCGAGGTCGCCGGGTCGGAACTCCGCGTCGAGAAGGTCCCGGTCAAGGTGCGTTGCCCGTCGTGCGGGTACGAGGGACCTGTGAAGTATGTGAGCGAAGAGGGGTGGCACTTCGCCGTTCCCCTCCTTGCTTGTCCTCAATGCCAAGCCCGGGCGGAGGTGATCGAGGGCCGCGACCTCGCCATCGTCGGCCTGTCCGTGGACGACGCCCCTCTGGACCACCAGGCTGCGTGAGAATGGCCCGCGGAGCCCTCGGCCACGCGGAGAACATCGGATCCGCGCGGATGGGGAACAATCTACCACAGAGCACGCGTAGCTATCCGCTGAACCCCAGAGTCAACTCACACACAACCCTCGATCAGGACTCAGCTCCAGATGGGGCTCCTCGGCGGTCCCGGCGGTGGAACGCAGTATCGGGCCAATCAGCTCGTCCAGCGGCGGTGGGAAGAGAGAAGCACGGGCACAAGCACCGGGCAGATCCAGCCCTGATGCCCGCACACGCCCGGGCCGAACAGGAGCGCCCGGTCTCCCCGGCGGATGCGCT
>JAGUVP010000039.1 GCA_020062805.1 Candidatus Bipolaricaulis sp. | reverse complement strand
CCTGCTTGCGCGCCGCGCGCAGGCAAGCCGGCACACGGACTCCCGCTGTGAGGAACGTAACCCCGATAGCAGAGCTCTTCACCGCCGAGCGTCGCAGCTTGTCTGCCTGCTGCAGGCAGGTCTGCGACGGCCTTCCCCGTAGCGTCGGACCCTGTGTCCGACGTCGGCGTCGGGGATGAACCCCGACGCTACGCAGCCCCCAAGGCCGTCGGGGATGAACCCCGACGCTACGGTCTTCTTTCTGCGAGCTCCGCGCCTCCGCGGTGAAACACTGTCTGGCCGCGGGCCTGTTCCGCGTGGGGCTAGGCCGGGGGGCGGGGAAGCTGGGGGTTGGCGTAGCAGTACAGGCATCCGCCTGGACAGCGCATCGTGTAGGAGCCGATGTCCACGCTTTCCGTGCACAGGCAGTTCGCTCTCTGGCCTCGGTCTCGTCGACGGGGAGCGATCTCGCGTCGCGGGTGGAGTCTGGTGAGGCGGGTTCCGTCGATGCACGGCGAGCGCAGGATGCCCGCCTGCTCGAGGCTTGGATCGCTGCACGCGGTGAGGCGGACCCCGTGGATACGGGCGATGTCCAACAACTGGGCTGCGATGCGGGACTTCTCCTCCGCGGAGGGGTCGTACCCGTTCACCTTTCGGCGGAGGAACTTTCCGTACAGGGTGGCGAAGCTCACCCGGATGTCCTGGATCCCTGCGCGGGAGCATCGCTCGAACAAGGGCTCGGCATAGGGGAGGTTGCTCTCGATTCGGCTCCCGTCATGCCAATGAACGATCGGGTCGAACCGCACCACCACCCGTTCCGGGGACCCGCACAGGCCGATGAGGTCCGGGAGCTGAAGAATCGCGATCTCCCATGGGGGCACGCCTGGCTCCCACCGGCTCCCTCCCAGGCCGGTCACGGTGAAGTGGGCGAACAGCTGGTCGTGCTGATCCAGGATGGCCCGCAGCTCTCGATCCGCCAGAAGACGTGAGTAGTCCTTCGACCACAGGACGAGGGTGTGGACCTCTTTCGGCCGTAGGGGCACGGCGCGGCGCCCTCCGTAGGGAAGGTGGACTGTCGCCTCACCCCGTTGAAGGGCTGCCTTCAGCCAAGGGAGGTGCCACCGGGGGAGGTCGGTACGGCGAGAGGCGGAGATGATCCGCCGCGGAAGAGGTGTGCCGGGGGTGGGACTTGAACCCACACAGGGAGTGGATACCCCACTGGATCCTGAGTCCAGCGCGTCTGCCAATTCCGCCACCCCGGCTCGGCCCCATTCTATGGCGAGGGGAAGGGGGGCACAAGATTTGACGCCGCTCCCCGAGATCCGTAGACTGTCGCCTGGGTGAGGGACGACATGGCCGAGCTCAAAGACTTCCGCGTGTTCGCGGACCTGAAACCGGACGACCTGAAGAAGTTGGGTGCGTTGGTACGTTCCATCGACTACGGCGCGGAAGAGCTTCTGTTCATGGAAGGGGCCCCCGCGTTCGGGTTCTACCTCGTGTTCTCCGGCGCGGTGAAGCTCGTCAAACGCTCGTCCAAGGGCAAGTCCCAGATCCTGAAGATCGTCGGCCCGGGCGGGCTGGCCGGGGAGACGACCCTCTTCGACAAAGGCCTCCACAACGCGTACGCGAAGACCCTCATCCCGTCCAAGATCGGGTTCATCGAGCGCGGGGACTTCTTCTACTTCCTCGAGCACTACCCGAAGACCGTGTTCCGCTTTTTCGAGCACATCTCTCAAGAGCTGAAGGCTTTTCAGAACAAGCTTGCCGAGCGGTCGTACGCCTCGTCCAAAGAGCGGTTGTCCCGTCTCATCCTCGCCTTGGATCGGCTTCATCTCGAGCTGTCGCGAGCCGAGCTGGCCGAGATGGCAGGCGTCTCTTCGAAGACCGCGATTCGGACGCTCGGGGAACTTGAGTCCCGGGGCATCGTCGCCATCAACAACCGGCGGATCTCGGTTCTCAAGGAAGACTACCTGAAACGCCTCATCGAACCATACTCCGTCCACAACGACGAAGCCGTGATCATCTGATCCTCGACTTGCAGGGACGGGGTGATCCGTGTCCTTGGCGGAGGGTTGGTGATTAGGGATAGTCGGGCGATGTCACGCGAGAAGTTGACCCAACGCAGGCGGATGTGGGTAGCGGTGGGTCTGTACGTGGTATGCGCTTCAGTCCTGTGGGGAACTGCAATCCCGTTCGGATGGGACATGGCCGTGGGAGCGGAGCTTCCTGTCCTGCTGTCCGTGCTGGGCGTGGTTCTGTTCATCGTGTCGTTTCTGTTGGGGTGGTCTGGGACGCTCGTTGCCTGGGCGGGGGCGGGGCTGCTGACGCTGCCGCTCTTGGTGATCCCGGAGTTCATGCTCTCCCAGCCGGTGATGGGGGCGGTGATCCCGGTTCTGTTTGCGGGCATCGCCGTTCTTGGGAGAGGCGTGGGGTTCTTGTGGGGCCAACGGACTTGGCACCGAGAGACCCGCGAGATGGTGGAGGACTGCTACGGCCGTGACCTGTTCGAGAACTCGCTCAACATCATCCACGTGGTGAGCAACCGAGGGAACGTGAACCGGCGCAACCGGCGGTCGCGGGAACTGTTGGGTTGGCCTGATCGGCAGTCGCTCCAGATTTCGGCGTACGTGCACCCTGAGGACACCGACCACTTCAAAGACCTGCTGAAGACCCTCTTCGAGCGGGGCGAGTTGCGCCAGGAACGGCTGCGCTTCCGATCGGAGGGAGGCCGTGCGATCACCGTGGACATCCAAGGGCGGCGGGTCACGGGCACGGTGGCCGTGCTCGAGGCCCAGGACCGATCCGAGGTTCAATCCCTCGAACACAAGCTGCGCGAGCAGGAGGCGCGGTATCGGTTCTTGATCGAGGACGGGATCGACACCCTCGATCTGGGTGTCATCCTGTGGGACGAGCGGAAGCGCATGCTGTGGGCGAATCAGGCCGTGAACGAGCTGTTTAGGATCGACCGCGATGAGCTGGTCGGATTGCCCGCGGATCGCGTTTGGGGAAGAATCGCCGCGCTTCTCGACAACGCGGATGACTACGTGGCCCTGGTCAGGGACGCGTACCGGTCTGGCGCAGGGGTGGAGCACTTCGTGACGCGCATTCGCCCTGGCGCCGGCGCGGTGGAACGGGTCATCCAGTACCGCTCCATCCCCATCGAGACAGCCCGCTACCGCGGGGGGCGCATTGACTACTACGCGGACATCACCGAGCTCAAGCGATTGGAAGAGGAGTTGCGCCAGGAGAAGGCCCAGCTCGATGAGGTGAACAAGAACCTGAGGAACTTCAGCGACGTGGTGTCGCACGACCTGCGCAACCCGACGCGCACCGCCCTCGGCTACCTCACCTTGATCCTCGATCGTCACAGCAATGGCGAGCTTCCTCCTGAGGTGCGCGCTGACCTGGAGAAGGCTCAAGCCCGGTTGAGGCGGATGGACCAGCTCATCGTGGACCTCACCAAGTTCTCCCAGATGAGGGTCGATCCGTTCCGGTTCGAAGAGGTCGACGCGGGGAAGCTGGTCCAAGAGGTGTGCGAGGATCTGGGCGACCGGATCAAGTCGGTGAGCGTGACGATCGCCGACGACCTGCCCCGGGTGTGGGCGGTGCCGTCGCTGTTGCGGGATGTGTTCCAGAACCTGATCTACAACGCCGCCAAGTTCAACGACAAGGCGTTGCCGATGGTGGAAGTGGGATGGAAGCCCTATCGCGGGGACTCATACCTCTTCTACGTGCGGGACAACGGTCCTGGCATCGAAGCCGACTATCTGGACATCATCTTCAAGATCTTCGAGAAGCTGGATACGAAAACCGAAGGCACCGGGGCCGGCTTGGCGATATGTCGCCGGATCGTGGAAGAGCACGAGGGGCGAATATGGGCGGAGTCGGAAATTGGCATCGGAACCACGTTCAGCTTCACGATTCCCCGGGTGCCGGCGAACAAAGGGGTGGAGAGCGATGCCCGTTGAACGGCGAATGATTGTCCTCGTGGTGGAAGACGACGAGTCTCACTACGAGCTGATTGAAAGATCCGTGCGCGGCCTCGAGAAGGCCGAGACGCGGTACGACCTACATTGGGTCCAGGATGGAGCGGAGGCCCTTGACTTCCTGTTCCGCAAGGGGAAGCACAAGGACGCCCCGCGCCCGAACCTGGTTCTGTTGGACCTGAACCTCCCCAAGGTGAAAGGGCAGGCCATCCTTGACAAGATCAAGGAGGACGACAAGCTGCGCAAGATCCCGGTGGTGGTGCTCACGGTGTCCGACTCGGAAGAGGAGATGGCCCGTGCGTACGATTCCGGGGCGGCGGGCTTCCTCAACAAGCCGGCGAGCCGGGACGACTTCGATCGTCTACTGAACACGGTCTGGGACTACTGGCGCATCGTCCGCGTTCCTGACTGAGCCAGGGGTCTGTACGGTCGGGCGCACACGTGACCTCACGTGGTGCGCCTTGTCCTTTGGAATCGAGCCCGGGGGAGTGTAGGGTAAGGAAGAGGCACGGCCGCGAGACCAAGGCTTGCTAGCCGAGCGGGGTTCCTAACCCACAGGATACCGCTCAGATCAGTGCGGCGCGCGGTCGAGATCCGCTTCCTGGCCTCCTGTTCCTCGCCTCGGGGAGGGACTCCGGTCCCTCCCCCCTCTCTTTTTGTGCACACACGATCGGGTGGGCGCTTCAGGTACTGCTGAAGGGGTTAGGGTCGTTCTGGATTCCCGTTTTCATGCGTTGTCCTCTGTCCCCAACAGGGGTAGAATCCTTCCACCGGGCGCGGACGCTCGGAACATCCTAACCAAGGGGGGATCTGCGGTGCGTAAGTGGCTGGGTTTGGCGTTGGTCGTGATGTTGGCGGCAACGCCGGTGTTTGCCGGCAAAGTGGCGGTGGTCCTCGACGTCGGCGGACGAGGCGACCTCTCGTTCAACGACATGGGGTTCAAGGGCACGGATCAGGCGGCCGATGACTTCGGGTTGGAGATGGTCGAGGTCCAGAGCGCAACGGCGGCGGACTACTTGCCGAACCTGCGCAACCTCGCCCGAACCCGCGAGTACGACCTCATCATCTGCGTGGGGTTCCTCCTCGGCGATGCGCTCGACCAGGCAGCGGAGGAGTTCCCGAACCAGAAGTTCGCGATCATCGACTCGGTCGTCGATGCGCCGAACGTGATGAGCATCGTGTTCCGCGAGAACGAGATGTCAGCGCTTGTGGGCGCGCTCGGGGCGATGGCCGCCGCTCACTACGGCTACCCGAACGTGGGTGTGGTGCTCGGGATCGAGATTCCGGTTCTGTACCACTTCGAGGCCGGGTACCGGTTCGGTATCGACTGGGGGAACAAGAAGTACGCCGCGGTGACGGGAACGGCAAAACCGACGGGGCTTCTGTACACGTACACTGGGTCGTTCAGCGACATCGCGCTGGGGAAGGCGGCCACCGAGGCCATGCTCGCCCAGGGCGCGGTCGGGGTGTACAACGTGGCTGGTCCGCTCGGGATCGGTGACCTCGAGGCGATCACCGAGTTCCACCGCAACAAGGGAACCAAGTCCGGCCCGCCGTACTACTTCGGGGTAGACGCGAACCAGGACTGGCTTGGAAAGGCTATGCACGCGCTTGCGAGCGGGATGAAGCGGGTGGATACCGGCTGCTACACCGCGGTGAAGGCCGTGGTGGAGGGGACGTTCGTCGGTGGCATCACCAGCCTCGGCCTCGCCGAGGGTGGCGTGGGAATCAGCAAATTCATCGATCTCCTCGAGTTCATCGACTTCGGCATCTCTGCCGGCGCGCTGAGGCCCGAGGACCGCGATGAGACCCTTGCCAACTGGGCGGTCAACCGTGGGACGATCCCTGCGTGGATCTGGCGGGCGGTTGATGAGCTCGAGGCCGGGATCCTCGACGGGACGATCCTTGTTCCGACCGCGGACACCGGGGCCGAGATGCAAGCTATCCGCGCCCTGTACACGCTGGGCGCGCCGTAGGCTCAGTTCAGTGAGAAAGCACAGGGGAGAGGGGCGCCCAGCGCACCTCTCCCCTCGTTCTTCCTGAGTCAGCATCCGGAGGCGCTTGCATGAGCCAGACCTCAAGCCGTAGCGACACAGAACAGGGAGACGGGTACTTCCTTCGGGCGGAGAGGATCACCAAGGTCTACTCCGATGGCACAGTGGCGCTTCGGGACGCGACCGTGGAGATCCGTCCCGGGGAGATCGTGGGCCTCCTTGGTGAGAACGGGGCTGGCAAGACCACCCTCACCAAGATCCTGTCCGGGCTTCTTCCCCCGACACGGGGCCGGGTGGTGTCTCCGCGAGGCCAGGTGAAGTTCGCCAGCCCGCGCGAGGCCCTCGACTTCGGAATCGGGATGGTCCACCAACACTTCGCCCTCGTGGGCACGTTCACCGCGGTGGAGAACGTGGCGTTGTCCCACGAGCGCCCGTTCGCGCCCCTTACCCTGTCGGCAACGCGGGAGCGGCTGGAGGGGCTGATGGCGGAGAGCGGGCTCAAGGTCCCGCTCGATGTTCCCGTGGAGAAGCTCGCCGTGGGAGAGCAGCAGCGGGTGGAGATCCTCAAGGTTCTGTCCCAGGATGTGGACCTCCTCATTCTCGACGAGCCGACGTCGGTGCTCACCCCGCTCGAGGTAGACGACCTGTTCCAGCTCCTGCGACGGTTGCGCGGAGAGGGGAAGGCGATCGTTCTCATCACCCACAAGCTGAAAGAGGTGGGTTCGATCACCGATCGCGTGATCGTCCTGCGCAAGGGCGCGGTGGTGGGCGATGTGCAGATGGCTGAAGTGACGAAAGAGGAACTGGCCCAGCTCATGGTGGGGAAGGAGATCGGGACTCGGGCTGCGCAGGTGGTCGAGCTCTCAACCGACGACATCCCAGTCCCCATCAGCCGGCACAAGGAAGAGGCCAAGCGAGGATCTGGAGTTCTCCACGTCGAGAACCTGTCGGTCGCCGGGGATACGAAGTCGCAGGCCGTCGACGGCCTCACGTTCGATGTCTTCGGCGGGGAGATCTTCGGGATCGCCGGGGTAGAGGGCAACGGCCAGACCGAACTCGTCGAAGCGCTGACCGGGCTCCGCCCCGCGATGGAGGGAACGGCAACGATCCACGAGAAGAACATCCTCGGCTTGGATCCTCGCCAGATCTACAAGCTCGGGGTGGCGCACATCCCTGAGGACCGGTGGGTGTTGGGGCTCGTCCTCCCGTTCACCCTGGCCGAGAATGCGATCCTCGGCGTCCATCGGTGGGATCAGTTCCGGGGTCCTCTGTCCATCCTCCGCTGGGGGAAGATCAACGCCCACGTGCGGGCGCTCATGGAGCGGTTCGAGATCCAGGCCACCGGCCCCAGCGCTCCAGCGAAGAGCCTGTCGGGCGGCAACCAACAGAAGTTGATCGTGGGGAGGGAACTCGCCAAGGACCCGGCGATCGTGATCGCCTCCCAGCCCACGCGCGGTCTCGACGTCGGGGCTGCCCAGTACATTCGGGACACTTTGGTCGAGATGCGCGATCGGGGACGGGCGATCCTCCTCGTATCGGCGGACCTCGACGAGGTGCTCGCCCTATCCGATCGAGTGGCGATCATGTACGAGGGGAAGTTCATGGCCGTGGCCCGGCCCGAGGAGCTGGACCGGCAAAAGGTGGGGATGCTCATGGGCGGCGTAGGGGTGAAAGGATGACCACAACAGACGTTCGTCCGCGGGGGCGATGGGTGCGGGGAGTCCGCCGCACGCTCACCGGGCTCCACCCCGCGTTGGAGTCGGTGCTTGCGGCGGTGGTGGGACTGCTGGTGGGGGCGGTGCTCATGTACATCTGGGGGTACGACCCGTGGCGGGCGTACTGGGCCCTCTTGCGGGGGGCGTTCGGTGGGGACTACGAGATCGCCAGTTCCATTGCCCGAGGCGTTCCACTCATCTTCACCGCGCTCACGTTCTCGATCTGCGTGCGGGCGGGGATGTTCAACATCGGCGCCGAGGGTCAGATGTACATTGGGGCGGCAGCCGCGGTGTGCGTGGCCTACTTCCAGCTTCCGGCCGGGCTTCACCTCCTCGTGGGGATCCTGTTCGCCGCCGTGGCGGGGGCGGTGTGGAGCCTCGGGCCGGCCCTTCTCAAGCTCACCCGGGGGGTGAGCGAGGTCATCTCCACGATCATGTTCAACTGGATCAGCCGGTTCCTCGTGTTCTACCTCGTGGCGTTCGTTCTCGTTGACCCGCGCCAAGCCCAGCGCACGGTGAGGATCCCCGTCTCGGCGCGGTTCCCGATTCTCGTCCAAGGGACCGACCTCTCGTACGCGGTGTTCATGGCGGTGGCGTTCTCCCTGCTGGTGTACGTGGTCCTGTGGCACACGGCGGTCGGGTACGAGGTGCGGGCAGCCGGTCTTACCCCCACGGCGGCCCGCTACGGCGGGATCTCGATCAAGCGCACGATGTTGTTGAGCTTCGCCCTGGGCGGCGTGGCCGCAGGGCTCGCGGGCGCGGCGACGACGATGGGACTCCCGCCCACGTACGCCATCATCAGCGGGCTCCCCGAACTCATGAACCTCGGGTTCGACGGGATGGCGGTGGCGATGGTGGGCCGCAACCACCCCATCGGGATCCTGTTCGCTGCTCTGTTCTTCGGCGGCCTCAACGCCGGAGGGCGGGTGATGCAGTTCTACGGTTCCAACCCTGTTCCCCTGGAGATGGTGCGGGTGGTGATGGGGGCGATCGTGCTGGCGATGGCGATCCCTGAGCTGATTCGGCTGTTCCCCGCGCTGGCCGAAGCGGGACGCGGACTGGCGCGAACCATCGCCCGACGGAAGCCGGCGACAGAGGAGGGAGCATGAACTGGAGCTACGTCGTTGACCTTCTGCGGATCTCCCTCCACGCGATGGTGCCGATTACCCTCACCGCGGTGGGGGAGATCATTGGAGAGACCGCGGGCCTGTTCAACATCGGGCTCGAGGGGATCCTCCTCATTGGCGCGTTCGTGGGGGCGCTCGGGGCGAAGGCCGGCGGCCCGGTTGTCGGTCTGCTGGTGGGGATGGGTGCGGGGATGGCGATTGGGCTAGTGTTCTCCATCATCTCCGCTTACTGGAAGGGAACCCAGATGATCGCCGGAATCGGGATCAACCTGTTCGCGCTGGGATTCGTGGCGTTCGGCCTCATCAAGCTCGGCGCGCCCGGGTTCCACGCCGTCCCCGCCGAGGCCCAGCTCCTCAAGCTGCGCACGCCGATGGGTGCGCTCTCGCCCCTGATCCTCGTCGCCCTCGTCGTGCCGTTCCTGGCGTACTGGTTCCTGAAGCGAACCCGCGCCGGGCTCATCCTGAAGGCCGTCGGGGAGAACCCCGAGGCGGCGGACGTGGCGGGGATCAACGTCAACCTGACCCGGCTCCTGGCCACGACGTTCGGCGGGGCGCTGGCGGGCCTGGCCGGGGCGTACATGTCGGTGGCCTGGTTCGGATCGGTGACCAAGGAGCTGTCCGCGGGTCGCGGGTTCATCGCGTTGGCCACGGTGGTGTTCTCCGGGCTCAACCCGCTCCTGGCCCTTGTGGGAGGGTTCATCTTCGGGTTCTTCCAGAGCCTTGCCACGTGGATCAAGACCCTGCCTACAAAGACGATCCCCTGGCAGTTCGTGGACATGCTCCCGTACATCGTGACCCTGCTCGTGGTGTCGGGGGTCGTGGGGCGGGTGCGGTTCCCGAAGGCGCTTGGGGTGCCGTACAAACGGGAGTGAGGGCGCATCCCGTCGTCGCCCTGCTGGGCGATTTGAACGTAGACGTGACGATCCAGGCGGGGGCGGTGCCTCCGCCGGGTGGCGAGGCGCACGCCGAGACCGCTCTGTCGTTGGGAGGATCGGCGGCCCTCACCGCACGCTGGCTCTTTGCGCTTGGGTGCGAGGTGCGGCTGGCAGCAGCAATCGGTGAAGATCCGTTCGGGGATTGGGTCCACAGCGCGTTGTCTCAGGAGGGCGTCCTGACCTCGTGGCTCCAGCGCGTTCCGGACAAGCCGACCGGGCTCTGTTTCGCCCTCGTCCACCCCGACGGAGAGCGGACGCTGCTCGTCTCGCCCGGCGCCGCGCGGGACCTCTCGTGGGGTGCGATCCCCACGTCCTGGCTGGACGGAGCCGACTGGCTGCACCTCTCCGGGTACGCCTGGGCCGGGGAAAGGGAGCGCGACGCGGCGGAGCGAGCGCTCCGCCTCGCTCGAGAGCGTGGGGTTCCGGTGAGCCTCGATCCAGGAGCCGTAGCCGGAACCCTCTGTACCGCCCTCGATCCGCTGCCAGCATTCGAGCTCGCGCTTCCCAATCGCCGGGAGATCCGGGATCTGACCGGAGAGGGCGATCCGCAGCGTGGGGCAGCGCAGCTCCGTGGTCGCGGCGTAGGGTCGGTGGCGGTGAAACTCGACCTGGAGGGTTGCCTCATCTCCGTCCGGGTGGGCGAGGCCCGCGTTCCTGCCTTTGCGGTGGACGCAGGGAACACGACCGGCGCGGGAGACGCGTTCAACGCGGGAGCGATCGTAGGGATCCTCTCGGGCTGGGACCCGGAGGCCATAGGTGTCTTGGCGAACCTCCTCGGCGGGGCGGCGGCGCGCGTTGGAGGGGGAGGCGCCCTGCCCTCTCTTCCCGCTCTTCTCTCTCTTCTCGAACAGGCGCCGGGGGGGAGTACCCTAGGGATGTGGCTTCAGGAACGATGGCGGAAGGGGGACACATGGCGGTAGAGTGGAAGAGACGGTGGGATGGGCTGCGGATCGCGTCGCTGCGCGATTTGTTCGGGGTCGAGGCGCCGGTGATCGGGATGGTCCACCTGTGGCCCCTTCCCGGCGCGCCGGGGT
>JAGUVP010000029.1 GCA_020062805.1 Candidatus Bipolaricaulis sp. | reverse complement strand
TTGGGGCCGACGAGGTGACCGTGGTCTACCGCCGGTCGCGGGCGGAGATGCCCGCCCAGCCGATCGAGGTGGAGGAGGCGATGGAGGAAGGGGTCCAGTTCGTCTTCCTCGCTGCACCGAAGACGATCGAGGGCGAGGGGAGGGTAGAGCGGTTGGTGTGCGAGCGGATGGAACTCGGAGCGCCCGACGCGTCGGGCCGCCGCCAGCCGGTTCCGACCGGGGAGACGTTCGTCCTGGAGGTAGACACGGTGATCGCCGCGGTGGGGCAGGCGGCGGATCTGTCGGCGCTGCCCGAAGAGATCCACAACGGGCGGTGGCCCAAGGTGGACGAGCACTACGCGACCCCGCTCCCGGGCGTGTTCGCGTGCGGCGACCTCCGCACCGGACCGGACATCGCCATCGGCGCGATCGGCGACGGGCACTGGGCCGCCCTGTCGATCCACCGCTACCTCACGGTCGGCACGCCCCGGCGACCGTACGAGTGCGACGTGGTCCAGAGGGACCTCGGGCCGGAGGACTTCGCCGACCGACCCAAGCAGCAACGGGAGCACCCCTACTTGGTCTCCGCTCCAGAGCGCCTGGCGGACCCGTTCCAAGAGCTCAACCTCGGGCTCGACTCAGAGCAGGTCCTCCGCGACGCCGCGCGGTGCATGGAGTGCGGCTGCCCCGACCTCCACGAGTGCAAACTCCGCCGGTACGCGGTGGAGTACGAGGCCGCGCCGGAGCGGTACGCCGGATCCCACGTCTCGCGGATCGAGGAAGCAAACCCGTTCTACGCCCGGAACATGGACAAGTGCATCCTCTGCGGCCGGTGCGTGCGGGCGTGCGACGAGATCGCGGGGTTTCACGCCATCGACTTCGTGCGGCGGGGGTTCGAGGGCACGATCGGCACCGAGTACCTGCGGCCGATCGAGAACTCGGAGTGCACGGGCTGCGGGATGTGCGTCCAGTTGTGTCCGGTGGGTGCCCTCGTCGAGGTGAGGCTCCCGAGACGGGTGCACAGCGCCCGACTTCGGTCCGTGGCCACCCCCTGTGGGGAGTGCCCGGTGGGGTGCGACCTCCTCCTCGAGGTAGAGCCCCTCTCCGGCCGGATCGTCCGCGTGAGCACGGATCTCGATCTCCCTCGATCGGTGAGCTTCGGCAACGCCTGCGCCCGCGGCCGGCTCTCCCCCATGGAGCTGCATGAAGACCGGCTCGTACAGCCGATGCTTCGGTCGCGCGGCCGGGCCCGTGAGGCTGAGTGGAGCGAGTTTCTGGACAAGGTCTCCTTGTGCATCCGAGAGGCATCAGGCGGCAAGGGACTCGCGATCCTCGCCGCGGCGGATCTGGCAGACGAGGACTACGGGGCCCTGCGCGACCTGGCAAGCGCACTTCCCCAAGCCTCTGTCAGCCTGTGCGGCGCGACCCTGGTCGCCCCCCTCCTGCGCGTCCTGAAGGAGCGCTGGGGGAAAGCAGGGGCTACGGCGACCCTCGGTGAGCTGCGCGAGGCGGACCTTGTCCTGATCCTCGATGGCCACCTCGAGAAAGACCAACCGGTCCTTGCATCGTGGATCCGCCTTGCCATGCGACATTCAGGCACCCGCGTCATCGCGATCGGGGGAGAGCCGGGCCGGCTGGCAAAGGGTGGCACCCTTCAACTGGCCATCACGCCCGGACGCCACGCGGACTCCCTGTCCGATCTGCGCGAGGCGCTCCTTGGGAAGGGGAAAGCGAACCCTGCGCTGGGGCAGGCAGCGGTTCTCCTCAACAAGGCAACGAAGGTGGTGACCCTCGTCGGGCCGGAGTTCGCCTCGAACGAGCGTGCCGCCGAGAGCGTGGTGAACCTCCTCGAGACGCTGGGTCAGAAGAAGATCATCCCCCTCTACAGCGGGGCGAACACCCGGGGTGCCCTCGCCTCGGGTTTCTCCTCCTCCCCAGTGGATGCCCTGGCGGCAGTGAGGGCCGGGTCTGTAGACACGCTGTTGGCAATCGGCGTGGATCCGTTGGACCACGGCGCGACCGAAGACGACCTCCGGGGGGTAAGGCGATTCGTCCTGTTCCATCATCGAAAGACGAAGTCGCTCTCCTCGGCCCACGCCGTGGCCCCGCTCCCGTGGTGGCCAGAGCGGACGGGGACGTTCACGAACCTCACGGGCCAGCAGCGTCGCTGGCGGTCGGTCGTGGCTCCTCCAGACGAGGCGCGGCCTCTCCCATGGATCGTCGCTGGGCTGGTGCGTCGGCTCGGGACATCCGTCCCATCCTAGGCACAGGACACGTTTGGGTTCAAGAGTGTGCCCGCTCTTTTGTCCTTCGGGCGCGCCACCCCGGTTCCGATGGCCAAAACAGACTGACTTACTTATAGGCACGATATTCTCTGCCCCTTCACAACGAGGCCCATTCATGCTATAGTGGCTGTCGGGATGTGAGGACATCGGTCGTCTTTTCTGTATTCACAAGCACATCTGTGCATAACGGAGGCTCAAGGAGTGACCCCCATGGAAGTCGTGAGGTTTGGCAACGAAGTGCGCGAGGATCAGGACACCGCTGAAGAGGAGGTCATGTGGTGGGATTCCGATCGGGCGAGCCGGCGCAGCCCGGAGAACCCGATTCGGACCTACTTCGATGAGATCTCGCGCGTCCCTCTTCTGACGAAGGACGAGGAGGTATCCCTCGCCCAGCGCGTGGAGGCGGGCGAAAAGGAAGCGAAGGAGAAACTGGCCGAGGCCAATCTGCGGCTGGTGGTCTCGATCGCCAAGAAATACCGCGGGTGCGGGCTTCCATTCCTGGACCTGATTCAGGAGGGAAACCTCGGCTTGATGAAGGCGGTCGAGAAGTTCGACTGGCGGAAGGGGTACAAGTTCTCCACCTACGCCACGTGGTGGATCCGTCAGGCGATCCTGCGCGCGATCACCAACCGCTCGCGCACGATTCGCGTCCCGACGCACATCAACGAGCTGATCCGCAAGATCCACACGGCAGAGCGGGAGCATCTCAAGGAGCACGGCACCGGCCCGAGCCTCGAGGAGTTGGCCGAGGGCCTGGAGACGACGGTGGACAACATCGTCAAGGCCAAGAAGACCTCCCAGTACACGGCGTCGCTGGACACCCCGATTGGCTACGAGGACGAAGGCGCCGTGCTGGGCGACTTCATCGAGGACGAGGGGGCGATCTCCCCAACCCGGGAGACGTTCAAGGAGCTTCTTCAGCAGGAGCTTCAGAAGGCGCTCAAGGATCGCCTGACCCCCCGGGAGCGACGGGTGATCGAACTCCGCTACGGCCTCGACGGGAGCCAGCCGAAGACCCTCGATGACGTGGGGGACATCTTCGGGATCTCCCGGGAACGGGTCCGGCAGATCCAGAAGGAAGGCTTGGAGAAACTCCGGGACTCGTCCGTGCTGCGCAAGCTCGAGCAGTTCAGGCAGATCCTCGAGGAAAGCTGATCTAGAAAGAAATCTAGGTCTTGCGCTTTTTCGCGGTGCCCCGTTTCGACCGTTTCGCGGCCGGAGCGGGGCTCTCTCCTATATGTGTGGCGCAGTCGGCGTTCGAGCAGCGCTGGCCGCGGCGGGGATCGTCGTACACCACCCCTTCTCCGCACGCTGGGCACGGCTCGATCGGCTTCCCCTGTAACCGGAACTTGCAGTCTGGGTAGCGAGAGCAAGCATAGAACGTTCCGTAACGCTTGCCAAACCGTTCCACCAGATCGCCTTCGTGGCACTGCGGGCAGGTCACGCCGCTCGGCACGGGGGACGTCGTCTTGCAGCTCGGGCAGGAGAGATAGCGGCCGAAGCGGCCGTGACGGAGAAGCATCGGGGTCCCGCACTTCGCACACGGGATCGTCGGAGCCGACGCGACCGCGGCCAACCCGTCGCTCAGTTCCACCCGATCCGATGTGTAGCGGAAGTTCACGTTGGGCGGAAGGTTCTTCGTGGTGCGGCACTCTGGGTACCGGGAGCATCCAAGGTACAGGCTCCCTCGCCATACCCGGACCTCCATCGGCGCCCCGCACGTTGGGCAGGCAACATCGCTCAGGGCCTGGAACGGCTTGCCTCCCTTGGACAGCGCCTCCTCCACCGTGTGCAGCTTGGGGCCGAACCAACGGTAGAACGAGCGCAGGAGCTCGCCTCTCCCGAGGTCTCCTTCCTGGACCCGATCGAGGTCTTCTTCCATCTGGGCGGTGAACGCCTCTTCCACGGTCTCCGGGAAGTACAGACGCAGAAGGTCGGTCACGAGGTGCCCGAGAAGCGTGGGCCGCAGCGAACTCCCCTCACGCACCACGTACCCGCGATCTTGAATCACGGACACGATCTGGGCGTAGGTGCTGGGGCGACCAATGCCTTCTTGCTCGAGCTTGCGCACGATCCCTGCCTCGGTGAACCGCTTCGGGGGCTCGGTCTGGTGCTCCTCGACCTCGACCTCTGGACGCGGAAGCTCTGTGCCCGGTTTGAGATCCTTCGGCAAGGGAGCTTCCTCGTCGTCGAGCCGCGCCACGGGGAGCACGGCGGTGAACCCCGGGGACTTCATCCGCGACGAGGAGGCACGGAAGGTCCGGTCGCCGGCGCGGATGTCAATCTTCCGTCGGACCCAGACCCCGTCGGCCATCTGGGTAGCGACGGTCCTGCGCCAGATGAGGTCGTAGAGCTTCCTCTGCTCGGGAGTGAGGTGGGGCGCCACCTCGTCCGGAGTCCGCGCAACCTGGGTGGGGCGGATCGCCTCGTGGGCGTCCTGGGCGCGCCGCTTGTTCCGGAAGTGGCGAGGCTTCGGGCTGAGCGCCTTGGCCCCGAACGTGCCCTTCACGAACGCCCGGGTCGAGGCGACTGCCGAGTCGGCCATGCGCACGGAGTCGGTGCGCATGTAGGTGATGAGGCCCACCATCTCCCCGCCCATTGCTACTCCTTCGTAGAGCCCTTGTGCAATCTGCATTGTGCGCTTGGGGGAGAACCCGAGCTCGCTCGATGCCGTCTGCTGCAGGGTGGAGGTGATGAACGGCGGCGACGGCCGCCGGAGGACCTCTTCTTCCGCCACCTCCTCGACCACGAACCGTGCCTGGGCTAGAGCTGGAGAGAGCGCATCCACCTCGCCTCGAGTGGTGAGTTTGCCGTCGAGCCGCGCCGTGAACGGGGGCTCCGCCGGAAACAGGGCGGCGACCTCCCAGTACGACTCAGGGACGAAGCTCTGGATCTCCAGTTCTCGATCACAGATGAACCGCAGGGCGACGGACTGCACGCGGCCAGCGGACAGCCCCTCGAACCGTCGTCCTGCCAGGACCCGCGACAGCAGAGGACTGATCTGGTACCCCACGAGCCGGTCCAGGATCCGGCGCGCACGTTGCGCCTCGACCTTAGGGAGGTCGATCACGCCTGGGTGTCCCAACGCCTCCCGTACCGCCTGGGGGGTGATCTCGTGGAGGAGAACCCGCGCATACCGCTCCCCATCCCCGAGGAGCTCCATCAGATCGTAGGCGATCGCTTCGCCCTCGCGGTCGGGGTCGGTGGCGAGGTAGATCCGCGAAGCACGCTCCGTCTTCTTGCGCAGCTCCGCAAGGAGCTTGGCGTCCCGTACAACCCACTTCGGAGCGAACTCATCGTCCAGTTCAACCCCAAGCTCGTTCTGGGGGAGGTCCCGCACATGTCCCTTCGACGAGAGGACGACGAACTCCTTTCCGAGGTAGGAGGACAGAGTGCGGGCTTTGGTCGGCGACTCCACAATCACGATCTCTTTGGGCATGGCTTCAGGCGCGCATTATGGGGTGGGGGGCCGCCTGGCGCAAGGACGGAACACCAAAAGAAGAGCCCCGGCCGCGTAGCCGGGGCTCCCTTGCTGTCTCCGTAGAGCCTAGTACTCCGGGGGAGGAGAAGGCATCATGTCCCTCTTCTCCTCCTTGATCTCCGCCACCAACGCCTCAGTGGTGAGGAGCATCCCCGCAATCGAGGCCGCGTTCTGGAGAGCGGACCGCGCCACCTTCGTCGGGTCGATGATCCCCGCCTCGAACATGTCGCGGAACTCCTCGGTCGCCACGTCAAACCCGATCGCGTCCTTCTCCTTCTTCAGCTGCTCGACGATCACGGCGCCCTCGAACCCCGCGTTCTCCGCGAGCTGACGCGCCGGGGCCTCGATCGCCTTCCTGAGGAGTTGGACACCGACCTTCTCGTCGCCTTCGAGCTCTTTCTCCAGCTTCACAAGGGTCTTCAAGGTCCGCAGAAGGGCGACCCCGCCGCCGGGGAGGATTCCCTCGTCCACGGCGGCCTTCGTCGCCTCGAGGGCATCCTCCATGCGGTGCTTCTTCTCCTCAAGCTCGGTCTCCGTCGCCGCACCGACCTTGATCACCGCCACGCCGCCGGCGAGCTTGGCCTTCCGTTCCTCGAGCTTCTCCCGGTCGTAGTCCGAGTCGGTACCCTTGATCTGCTCTTCGATCTGCTCGACGCGGGCCTTGATCGCATCGGGGTTGCCCTTCCCGCCGATGATCGTCGTGTCCTCATGGTCTACCCGGACCCGCTCCGCGCGGCCGAGCATGTCGAGGGTGGTGTTCTTGATCTCCATCCCCGCGTCCTCCGCCACGACCACGCCGCCGGTGAGAACCGCCACGTCTTCGAGCATCGCCTTGCGCCGATCCCCGAACCCCGGGGCCTTCACCGCACAGGAGGAGAGCGTGCCCTTGAGCTTGTTCAGCACCAAGGTGGACAGGGCTTCTCCTGTAACGTCCTTGGCAATGATGAGGAGCGGCTTCCCCGTCTGGGCGATCTTCTCCAAGAGGGGGATCATCTCCATCGCGTTCTTCAACTCGCGATCCGTGACGAGGATGTACGGGTTCTCGAGCTCGACCTCCATCTTCTTGGGGTTGGTGACGAAGTACGGGGAGATGTACTCCCGATCGAACTGCATCCCCTCGACAACCTCGTAGTGGGTCTCGATCGTGTCCGAGTCCTCGACGGTGATGACGCCCGCCTCGCCAACCTCTTCCATCGCGTCGGCGATGACGCGGCCGATCTCCGGGTCATGGGCGGTGATCGAGGCCACCTGGGCGGTCTCCGCCTTCGTGGAGAGCTTGCGTGACATCTTCGTCAACTCGTCCACGACGGTCTTCACGCCCTTCTCCATGCCCCGCTTGAGGGCCATCGGGTTCGAGCCCGCGGCGACCATCTTGAACCCCTCCTTGAGGAGGGCATGGGCGAGGATCGTGGCCGTGGTCGTCCCGTCACCGGCGACGTCGTTCGTCTTGGAGGCGACCTCCTTCACGAGCTGCGCCCCCATGTTCTCGAATGGATCCTTGTACTCCTGCTCTTCGGCGATGGTCACGCCGTCGTTCACGATGTCGGGAGACCCGAATTTCTTCTCGATTCCGACGTTGCGCCCGCGGGGGCCAAGCGTGACGCGCACCACACTGGCCAGCTTCTCGACCCCTACCAGAACCTTTCGACGTGCTTCTTCTCCGTAGATGACTTCTTTGGCCGCCATGATCTCCTCCCTAGCCTTCGACGACCGCGAGGACGTCCGTGGTCTTGACGAGTATGTGCTTCTCCTCACCGATGCGGATCTCGGCTCCCGAGTACGCGGAGATCAGTACCGTGTCTCCAACCTTCATCTCGAACTTCTCAGCGGTTCCGAGGGCGACCACTTCGCCCTTCACCGCCTTCTCGTCCTTTACCGACTCGGGAAGGACGATCCCTCCCGCTGTGCGGCGCTCCTCCTCCTCGATCTTCTTGACGAGGATCCGATTGCCCAAAGGTTTCACCTTCATCGGCACCTCCTTGATGTGGGTTTAGCACTCCGGGGTACTGGCTGCTAACCACAGGGATTGTACCGGCCCCCTCTGCCGGGTCAAGGTTGTTCTCCTGGAGCGGGAGACGGTACAGTGCCCCATGCCGCAGGGAAGAACACACCTCGCGTTCGAGCTGGGAACACTCCCCGGGTGGGTCGCCCTCGGAGTTGTGCTTCACGCCGGGCGAACATCCCTTGTCTTCTTCACGGGGGCCTACGTGATGGCAAGCTTGTTCCTCTCGCCTGATCTTGATCTGGCGAAGAGCGACGCTTCCCGCCGCTGGAGGAGGGCACGTTTCCTGTGGCGGCCGTATGCGGCCTTCTTTCGACACCGAGGGATCTCGCACTCCCCTCTGTTCGGCCCTCTGACCCGTATCCTCTACCTCGCGGTGCTGGGAGCCGCGCTGTGGGCGATCCTCCACATGGTGGTGGACGTGCCGTTCCCGCAGGTCGTCCCGTGGGAATCAGCGCTGCCGGTTCTGGCGGGGCTGTACCTCCCCCACCTCCTGCATGTGGCCCTGGATCGAACCGTCAGCCTCGGGAAGCGGTTCATCCTTCACCGAGGCTGACAGCTCGGTCTCTTCAGCCGGCTAACGTTGGATGTACACGAACCCGCGGAACTCCCATGCACGAACCGCGGGGATGGAAGTCTCGACCTTGGCAACGTAGATGTACGCTCCGTTGCGGAGGTTGGCCCCATTCCAGGACACAGAGGCGGTAGCTGTTCCCACGATCTCCCCCACGCGACGCCCCGTGAGGTCGAACACGGACACCCGGATCTTCCCGGCCTGCGCCCCCACAGGCTCGGAGATGGGGGAGAACGTTGTATGGCTGGAGAACGGGTTCGGCGTGATCGCGATTCCGGTCACCTTCTCCGGCCCCGCCGCCACGATTTGCGCCGTGGTCTGGCCCGTGCGACTGCGATCGGCAGGGTCGGTGTACACCGCTTGCAGAGCGCCGAGGGCGACATCCGTCGGCAAGGCCCACGTGACACGAAACCGAGCGGTCTCTCCGGCCACGGTGGAGATGACGTCCCAGCTCTTGAGGGTTCTCCCGTGTGAATCCTTGAGCGCGAGCACCCCCGATCCGCGGATCTCCTGGGACGAGGCGTAGTTGGAGTCGGTCACGGTGACCATGAGCAGGGCCCCTGGGTAGTAGGTGCCGCTGTCAAACGCCACCTTCGCCCCGGGAGCGGGCGGGACGCCACCCGCTCCGCCCTCGGAGACCTTCACCGTGGCGATCGCGATGTCGGAGTGGTTCGACGGGTCCTGGTAGAAGGCGATGATCGTGTCCCCAGGGTACGAGTTGAGCGAGGCGGAACCCGATACCGGAACGCAGGTCGTCGAGCGGAAAATCCCTGATCCGACCGCCGTCTCGCGCAACGCGAGCTGTTCCCATGACCCGTTCTGGGCGTTCCAGAGGAAGATCTTCGCCGTGGGTCCAATGCCGGAGAGACTCGTGGCTGAGAGCAGAGCCGCGCCCGGGGTCAGCCGATCCTCCGCCAAAGCACGCGATCGAGGCCAGATCGGGTAGCTGTGCTCGCTCAGCGGGCTGTTCAGGGCGTTGTCTGCAGACGAGGCATCGCGGTTCCACGCACCGAAGATGAGTTCCCTCAGCCGCGGATCCTCGTTTTGATCAGGATCTTCTACCTCTACATACAGAGTCCCCGACATCGGGATCTCGGTGATGGGCCGGTAGTTCCCATCGAGAATCCGCAGCCGGCACTCCGCTCCGTCGAGAACCTGGGTGTCGAACACCTTCACCTGGGCAAACGACACGTCCCACGGTTGGCGTGGGTTGGGCTCTCCTGGGCTCGACCCAAGGTAGACCACCCGCACCCGCGCCTCCGCTACAAGTTCGCCCGTCCCTCCCTTTGGCCGGAGGGTTACCACGTTCACGACTGGGTTCGGTGCCCCGTCGGGGATTGTGTAGTCAAAGGACTCGGTCCACGTCGCCCCCCCGGGCAGCGTGAGATCACGTTCCATCGCCAGGAGCGGGTCGGACAGGCGGAACGTCCGAGTCGCGAAGTCTCCGTTCGTCACCGTGATCGTGAACGTCACCGTGGTTCCGGGGAAAACCTGATCAGGGTCTACCGTCTTCTCGAGGGTGATCCTCTCCATCCCCGGGGGAACGATGCGCACAGAAGCGTCATCCTGGGCCTCGATCGCGCGGGGGCCACTCGTGCCTGTGTACGTCCCCCGGACCACGGCGAGGTTCGTCACCGGACCTGGGAGATCGGCCTCGGTCACGGTGTACGTGGCCGTTCCCTCGGTCGTTCCATCCGGATCCAGGCTGGTCTTTCCCAACGCGATCGTGCCGAGCTTGTTGTCCGTGAGGACAAGCCCGCTGATTGTGAACGCCCCGTCGTTGGTCACGGTGTACCGATAGGTGATCGTCTCGCCGATGCGAGCACTCGCCCGATCGGGGACCTTCTCCAGTTGGAGAGAGGGTCGCATCAGCCGCACCGTCGCGGTGGCGCTCGCGGTGACCGTGGCCGAATCCCCTCCCACGTGAGCAGCGCCGTAGACGGTTGCCGTGTTCACCACCCGCCCACTCGGGTCGGTCCGGAAGGGCGTGGGTCTTTGAAGCCACCTGAGACCCTCCCACCGCCAACACGGACCCATTCAGGGGTATAGTTCCCAGCTTGTCATCCGAGATTTGGTCGAGTACCAGTTGCGTGCTGCCCGTGTTCCGGATCGTGAACGTGTAGGTGATCGTGGTACCCACCTCGGCCATGGTGGGGAGCGCCTCTTTGGAGAGCGCAATCGCCGCCGTCGGGATGTGCGTGTAGGCGTTCGCGGCCACCGACCGGTTGTACGTGTCCTTGCCTTGCGCTGTCACATCGACCCGAAACGGACCGGGGAGATCGACAACGGTGAGGGTGTACACCCGCGAACCCAGAGCCACTTCTCCAGGCTCGATCACGGTCTTGTCCAAGGTGATGTGGGTGCCATAGACGCTGCCCCGTTCGTTGTCGATGAGAATGAGGTTCTCGAGCCTGAGATCACCGGTGTTCCTCACCGAGAACTGGCAGGTCACCGTTTCCCCGACCGCGAAGACCTCCCGGTTTGGCGTGATCGTCACCAGAACGCTTGACTGCTCCGTCGGAGGTGAACCCTGGCTCAAGCCCATCACGCTCAGACCCGTGACAGCCACCACGAGCGCCAGCTGCAGTATCTTGTTCATCATCCCCCCTACGGAAGGACCTTCACCGAGTTGTACCGGATGAGGATCGTGTCCTCGTTGTACGCCTCGAACGTTCCGGAGTTCCACACCAGTTGGTACCCCCCCACGGCGTCCCACACGGGCAGGAGCCTCATCCCTGACTGAGAGAAGAAGATGCCCGAGTTGTTGCCGACCTCGGGGATCCCGAACCACCACTCGCAGTCGTCCTCACCGTGAGGGTTGCAGAGGTGGACGGCAACTTCGTCGGGACAGCAGCCCTGCACATTGGCGTCGGCATCGAAGACCTTCACGTAGAGGGCGTCGCCGATGCTCACCTGACTCACCGGCGCCCCCAGGGCGTCCGTGGCGTACGTTTGGGAGCGAGGCCGATTGCCGACCTCGGCCCAGGTCATCACCAGGTCGTCGAAGTCGTTGGGGTCGATGTAGTAGAACGCGATCGTCGTGCCCGCAGGGAACGTGCGGAACCCGAGGGCCCGTTGGAGTTGCTCGAGGTTTCCGAACTTGTGCTCGAACACGCCCGTGTTGACGCCGGTCTCGACCGCGTAGAACAGAACCCGGCCCAGTCCCACTCCGTTGGCCGCGACAACCTCAGGATCCAGCCACTTGTTCGGGTAGTCGACGTACCGGGACCACGTGGGTGACGGGTCGACGTTCCCGGTCGAGATGTTCTTCAACCTGTAAGGGACAGGCGCATCGTAGATGTTGTACCAGCGAATCGGCTGGTAGATCGGATCCCCGGCAACGAGACTCGCCCCCCATCGGGTCTGTCCGGGGCCGAGCACGCCGCCGTAGGTCATCAGGGCGCAGAACTCGGTCACGTGGTCGATCGACGGCGCGGCGTTCCCGTCATCGGTGCTGAAGCCACCCGGATTGACAAACACGAAGAATGGAACCGCGTCCACCTTGTTGCAGTCGAGATTCTCATCCGGGTCGTGGATCGTCACGGTAATCGTCTCGCACGACGACCCGCACCCGTAGGTGAAGCGCGCCGGAGTAACCGTGATTGTCGAGATCGTGTCGAGGATCTTGATCTGGGTCGCGGCGATGTTTCTCCGGTCGGTCTGGTCGGCGACGATGGTGATGAGGGTATCCATGTTCTCGAACCTCCCCTCGATCGCCTTCTCACTCCCGTTGGCCTCGTCGAGATCGCCGTCGTAGTGGGTGTACTGGAACCGGACCACCCTCTTGTTGGCGGGGTACCCAGCTTGGGGAGAAGTGCCCAGATCACCCATCAGACCTCCTACCACCAGGGAGGCTTCCACATCCTCATCCACGTACTCCCAGTTGCCTGTCATACTCGGAGCTGCGAGGGGATCCACCCACAGAGGTGAGCCAAGGTTGTGCTCCATCTCGGTGATGTCGGAGTAGCTCTTCCGTCCGCCCACCTGAACGGTTCGCTTGCGGTCGCCTCCATCAACCCAGAAGAAGAGCCCGCTCCCAATCCCGAACTCCCGGAACGTCTCGCCCTCAAGGTCGATGTACGCTCCCGTCTTCAGATCGAACACGGTGAGATCGGCCTTGAAGCTGGCGATCCCGCACGCCCCCTTCTCAGGGTCGTGAACCACCAGACAGAACGACTCCCCCTCACGAATGACGGTCATCGCCTGCCCATCGGGCTGGGCGAACCTCAACGTGTATCCCGAGACGCCGACGGCGGCACTCAGCACAAGCGTGATTGCCACTAAGCTCCTCATCTGTCCCCCCTGTACGCCGCCGAGCAGCGTCTGTAGCGGAGGTTACCGACGTCCCTCCCCAAAACGGATGTAGGTTGTCGCCATCCGGGAGGATCTCAGGGTCGCCAGCAGCGCACCCTCTTCCCCAGGGCCGAGGTCACCCGTCGGGTACCCTCAGGTCTCTCTGGGGGCCCGGCAGTTGTCTAGGCTTGAGAGGGCGGGTATAAACGGTACATCCGAGGAGGCACGGAATGGGCATTTCGATCGGTGAGATCTCACGAGGGATGACCCTCGTCTTTGACGGCGCCCTCTACGAGGTGACCGAGTTCGAGCACGTCAAGATCGGCCGCGGGGGAGCGTTCGTGAGGGCGAAGATGAAGGACCTCCGGAGCGGCCGGGTCATCTCCAAGACTCTGAAAGATTCAGATAGTCTGGAAACCGCGTACATGGAGACACGGATTCTCCAGTACCTCTACCAGGCGGGCGGAAAGTACACGTTCATGGACAAGGAGTCGTTTGAGCAGCACGAGCTGTCTGCCGACGTGGTCGAGCCGTTCAAAGGCTACCTCGTGGAAGGGCTCGACTTCACGGGCCTCTTCTACCAGGACCGAATGGTGAAGGTCGTTCCCCCGAACTTCGTGGACCTCCGGGTGGTCGAAGCGCCGCCAGGAATCAAGGGCGACACGGCCACCGGAGGGGAGAAGCCGGCCACGCTACAGACGGGGCTGGTGGTCAAGGTTCCGCTCTTCGTGACCACGGGAGAGGTG
>JAGUVP010000298.1 GCA_020062805.1 Candidatus Bipolaricaulis sp. | reverse complement strand
TTTCCGGGTGCTGTTTGATTTTTTTCTCCAAGTCGTTTAAGTCCGGCTGCCAGTTGTTTTCCGCCGGGCAGGCGTAAAAAATCGGCGCGGATCCGGCGAAAAAACTTTCGCTTGAAGAATGGGCCGGGTAGGTGGGCGAGGGGTGAATGACGCGGCGGCCGCTGCCCAGCAGCGGGCGATCCTCGATCTCGTCGTAGCCGGAGATTGGGAGGCCTTAGAGACCCTCGTGGTGGAGATCAAGCTCGCCCAGATTGCGGCCCTTCCCCCCGCGCAGCAGCAGGCCCTCGGGGACCCCGACGCTCTGGCGCGGACCCTGGCCGCCCAGGACCTGGCAGCGTTCCAGAGCGCGTGGTACCGGGAGTTCCTCGTCCACGACCCCGCCCAAGACTGGGCCAAGGTTCGCGTTCCCGTGCTCGCGGTGTTCGGCGGCGTGGACGTCCAGGTCGACGCCGACCAGAACAAGGCTGCCCTTGAGGAAGCCATCTCCCGCGCTGGGAACCGCGACGTGACCGTGGTCGTCCTCCCCGAAGCGAACCACCTGTTCCAGAAGGCGGTCACGGGAGGGCTGGAGGAATACGCCCTTCTCCCCATGGAGTTCCACCCGCGTCTCCTCCCCGCGATCGGAGATTGGCTGTTTGCCCGGGTTGGCCCAGGTGCCCGGTGAGGGTCCCCCCCGAACTCTCCTGTACCGGAAGGGGCGGAACCCGGCGGCTGGGTTCGTTGCCTGATCAAGGTGATCGGGTACGATCTCCCCACCAAAGGAGGGCGGATGCAGACCTACGTGTTTCTGACCAGGCTTACGGACGAAGGGGCGAAGACGATCAAGGAGAAGCCGGAGCGGATCCTCGAGGTCAACCGGGAGATCGAGGCCCTGGGGGCGAAGGTCATCCACCAGTACGCCACGCTCGGGCAGTACGACTTCGTCACGATCATCGAGGCCACCGGCGCGATGGCCGTGGCCCGCGTGGCCGTGGAGCTGGGCGCGCGAGGAACGGTGAAGATCGAGACGCTGAGCGCCCTGTCCATTGACGATTTCGTCGCCCGGATCCAGCAGAAGTAGTACGCACTGGCGCAGAAGATCCGGGCGATGATGTCTCGCCTTGGGTTCGTAGGATGTGCTCTCTGGGTTGCGGTGGTCTTCGGTTGGGGCCAGACCGCGGTCACCCTCCGCTGGTCGTGGGAGGTCCAGGCAGCCAGTTCATGCTTTTCGAGCGGGGGGACGTTCCTCCAGTGCCAGGTTTCCGAGGGATCGTCGGCTTTGGTGTCGCTATCGGTCTCTGCGGATCCGGCGCGGACGGTGCACGTTGCGCCCGTTGCCGTGCCAACCGGATGGCCCGCAGGTTCGTCTTCCTCGGGCTGGGGGACGGTGACAACGCTCTACGCGTTCACCCCTCCCCCGGGAAGCGCCGGGCGACGCGTGGAGATCGTGTACCGGACGTGGACTGACGGGGTCCCGCCCCTCGATCTGAAGGTAGCCGTGGACATAGCCGCTTCCAGCTCGTCGTGCGCCTTGCAGGCATCAGCACCTACGGGGCCGCTGGAGACGCAGACACGGCTCCTCTGGAGTTCGCGCCCGATCACCTGGGACGACTTCTGGGCTCCTTCGCCTCCAGGCCGGGATCCGCAGGCCGCAGCTGCGATCGCGATGGTTCTCCAGTACCAGATGGTGCCGGTGGTGGCACAGGAAGGGCCAAGCTGGCGGGCGCGCGTGGACTCGCTTACTGTGACGGCGGCGATGGAGCGCGACCGTTCGTGGGCGCTGCCCGACCGCAGGACGCCGGCCGGCCTTCTCCACGAGCAACGGCATTTCGACCTTGCCGAAGCGTACCGCCGTTTCCTGGAGCGTTCGTTGCGGGGGATCTCTGGGACAGGTAGCTCTGCTTCGGAAGCGATGCAAAGTCTTCTCCGACTGGCGGAATCGGTCTTTCAGGAGGTGCTGGGCCGCCACTCCGCAACCCAGACCCAGTACGACCGGGAGACGAACCACGGCCGCGACGCAGCGCGGCAAGACGAGTGGGAACGAAAGATCTCCTCCTGGCTCCTCGACCCGTATCTTCGGCTGCCGTAGATCAGCCTCCGGCCGCCTTGGTCAAGGGGTCCTCGATGCACCACCCGGTGTAGCCGACGTCGAACTCGACCCGCCACCACACGTAGCCGTCCGCCTTTTCTGGACCTCCGATGACCTTCCCTTCCGCTCCGATCGGGGCTGAGCCCCGATAGTTGACGTGGGTGACCTTAGGGCTGTCCGTCCCCGGCCCGGTTCGAACGTTGACCTCTGAGGTCACCCGAACCCGGTCCCCGACTTTGAACTTCGTCGACACCACTGCCGGAATCCCCACGATGAGCGGGGCCGGGGAGGCCGGAGCGAGGGTGTAGGTGGTGGTCGCGTCCTTCCCGACGATGAACTGCACTGTGTACGTCCCCGGCGCGAGCACGACGTGCTCCCAGGTTACCGTGTGAGATTTCCCGCGCTCAACGGTCACGGTCTGTGGATTTGCCCCGACCTGAACGCTTGCGCTGTTCCTCACAACCGCTCGGACTTGGAAGGAGCCCGTCCGGTTGCCAGTGTTTGTGAACGTAACGCTGAGGGGAACAATCTTCCCAGCCTCAACACGGACGGGCGCACCCGGATCGTTCGGGCTGTAGCTTTCGATCTTCGCGGTCACCCGTCCACACCCTGCCAGAGAGGCGAGGACGAGCCCGCCCGCTGCTGCCGACATCAGGACTTTCACCAGTTGTCTGTTCTGACCCACGGCGCCCTCCCCTTGTGGAAGTGATCTGTATTACACGGTACCCGGTACTTCCCTTCATCCAAGGCCATTGGTGCCCCGAAGAAGTTCCCCATGTCACGCGACGGAGAGGCGCGTGGCGAGCGACCAGCAGCGCGGCTAAAATTACGGGTACGGCCTGCAAAAGGGCAGGACGCGCTTTCCCACCTATTATGGACAAGCTCATCATCCGCGGCGCCCGGGAGCACAACCTGAAGGGGATCGACGTTGAGATCCCGCGCGACAAGCTCGTCGTTATCACCGGGATCTCCGGGTCGGGGAAGTCCTCGCTGGCGTTCGACACGATCTACGCCGAAGGGCAGCGTCGCTACGTGGAGTCGTTGTCGGCGTATGCCCGTCAGTTCCTTGGTTTGATGCAGAAGCCGAATGTGGACTTCATCGAGGGGCTTTCGCCGGCGATCTCGATCGACCAGAAGTCCCGCTCCCACAACCCGCGCTCTACGGTAGGGACGGTGACGGAGATCCACGACTACCTTCGGCTCCTGTTCGCCCGGGTCGGGCACCCCCACTGCCCGCAGTGCGGCCAGCCGATCGAGCGCCAGACGGCGCAGCAGATCACGGACCAGGTGATGGC
>JAGUVP010000198.1 GCA_020062805.1 Candidatus Bipolaricaulis sp. | reverse complement strand
TGGACGCAGCGGCCGTGAACCGCGTCGCGCCGAATGCCGCGAAGCTCGCCCGACTGCGCAGCGCGCAGGGGCGCCAGCTTGCCTACGTATTCGCGGAAGAGGGCGAAGACAGGGTGATCGCCCGTTTTCTGTTCGAAGCGGGCGGCGCGTTCCGGGAGGATCCGGCGACCGGTTCGGCCTGCGCAAACCTTGGGGGCTGGTACCTGGCTACGGGTGCCTCACTGCCGCTCTCGCGGCGTGTCCACCAGGGCGAGCGTGTCGGTCGGCCGTCGGAGCTACTGCTGTCGGTCGACCTTCTCTGGAGGGTGCGCGTGGGCGGTAGGGTGATCGCGCTCGGCCAGGGCACGGTCACGCTCTAAGCGTCGCCGGGGTCAGGTCTCGTTCCGTGCACACATGTTCAGCCCGTGGTTTCCTCGTGTAGACCACGGGGGGCAACGGCCGGCGGTCATGACACCGAGAGGCTGTTGAGAGGTGATCGCCCGGGGACTCACCGAGGCGCTCTGGTAGATGCTTGGCTTCCTCGGACCGCTCTGAAAGGCGCGGTGTCCGGGCTTTCAAAGGTCTCAGGTCTTGTTCTGTGCATAGCGCTTCTGTCGAGGAGTTCACGATGGATGCAGGCGATGGCGGACGCCGCCGCCGTTTGCGTCGCCCCTGGCAGCCGGAGCATCGGCGGCATGGGCTGCTGGATCGCAGGACTCGAGGGGTTTTGCTGGCCCCTGCGAGGCGATGCGGCGGACATCCCAGGACGAGCAACGCCCGACCGGCCGTCTTCAGGGCGGGCTTCCTCTCATGCTCTACAGCAAGCGAACTACCAGGGCGACCAAGAGGTAGGCAAGAACGGGAAAGGTCAGCCCGATGACCGCGTGGATTAGCAGTTCCCTCCTCGCAGCGCGGCTATTCTCTTCACACGGGCCCCTTCGGACGAGAGATCGGAACTCTTCCCACGCTGTGGAGAGCTTGCGCTCGATAAGAGCGCGAGGAACCTGACTCAACATCCTCCCCACAGTGTTCTCCCACAGAGCTGCACCAAGAAAGCTCGTGACGAAAAACACCGCCCCTCCGAACACGGCAGAGACATCGCCGTACACCTTCGACAGGATGCTTGCCGTGACCGTAGCTCCCACACCAGCAGCGAGGTAGTCGTACTTCGCTCGCATTCCGCGCTTCGGCAGGTGCTCAGCTACTGGTGCCATAAGGCAGTAGGCGCAGAGCACATACGCGAATCCAACCGACGGCGTGAGTATCCCCGGGCGGAGCTGTACTCCAGTCCAATGCGCTGCGAGGGCCGCAGCTGTGTAGCCTGTGGATATACCCCACAACATGGATGAGGTCTCGAGAAGCGGCTGGGCCCGGAGAGAGAAGAGGCCCAGACCGATCAGCCCTAGGGCGGAGAACGAGACAGCCAGCGGCAGGTAGAACACAGGATCCAGGATCAGTAGGTCGAGGCCGCCCTTCAACCCCATCTCAGCGAATACATCAGCTAAGGGTAGCATAAGGAGCATGTCGATGAGGGGTTCAGCTCGTGCCGAGGCGAGTAGAAGCGTGAGTGAGAGGGAGACGAGGAGGTATACGCTGGAGGCAATGGCTGAGGCCGCGAACACTGGTCCGTACAGGTACTCTGTGGAGTTGACACTAGGGCCTCCCCCTTGTGCAGGCTCCTCTGATGGTGTGAGGTCGTCGTCCTCCGAAGCTTCCTCGAGGAGGAAGCCGTAGCTTGCGTAGGACAGGCTGCTGTCACGTTGAGCGGCTTCATCTGGGTCTTCGGCCTCGGATACCAGCTCCAGCATCAGCGCCCAAAGGGCGCGGATCCCCCCTACTCCAACCCTTACGGAAAGGTACAGAGAGCCAGTGGCGACCAGTAGCAGCGCCAGACCCAGCCAGAGGAGACCCGGTCTACCGAGGCCTGTAGTCGAACAGGTGATGATGACGACAATGAGCTCTGCCAAGCTGGCCATGTCATTCCGGCTGCGGGTGGCGCTGGCAGACCTCTTTCGTTGCCAGAACCAGTGGTGGGCGAATGCAGCAGCAAAGCATGAGCCTACGGCGATCCCAAGCCAAGGCTGAAGACGAACGAGTGCTCCGAACAGCGCGACAAAGCCTGCAGACAACATCGACCCTGCACCAACCCAGAAGAGGAGCTGTGCCCCGGCGCTGATCTGAGGCTCCTCAGCTGTCTCCATGGAGTTCAGCATACCGCAACTCCGAGACGTCTGCGGGGTCAGATCCTGTCGCCGGGGTCAGGTCTCGTTCCGTGCACACATGTTCAGCCCGTGGTTTCCTCGTGCAGACCACGGAGGCAACGGCCGGCGATCATGACGCCGAGAGGCTGCTGGGCCGAGCTGGATCACCTCAGCTGCTTCCTCATGACAAGCTGTTGGTCCGTTTCGTAGTGCACTGAAAAGCCACTTCTCCTGTACAATTCGGCGGGTCCCATGAAGTCCTCGGCTTCGCTGACGAACGCCTTCTTCGGATAGGCCTCCACACAATCGAAGCCGTCTTGAACGGCATCTTGACAGACACGTTCCAAGAGCAGCTTGGCAATGCCCATTCTTCTCATCTCGGGTGCGATCGCGAAGCAGAACACGGACTTCACCTTTGTGTCCGGCGCGGATTCCTCCGTCGAGACGAGACCCATGAACCGTCGCCAGCAGTAGCATTTCAGGCAATCGGCCTTTGTGTTGGCATTGCACCACCCGACGACCTTGCCGTCACGGTAGGCTAGGTAGCCCTGGATGTTGTTCCCCCTCACGTATTGGATGGCCCAGTTCCTCCTGGCGTCCACCGACGACGTGAAGTCTTTGCCTTCGCAGTCGTCGTTAGACCACCACACGCAGTAGCATCGGTGTTCTTCCTTGTTGTCGGCATGGGGAGTCGTATCGAAGAACCTCACGTAATCATCCACCAGGTCGGGTGTCAGTCTGCGAATCTCGATGTTCATCGGCTGCCTCCGAGAAGGTACCACGGGTAGCGTCCACTATAGCGCGGGTCGCCCCGTGAGGGGGGCCGGCTTCCACGCAGCACCTTCCGCGCTGCCCCCGATGGGCAGAGGGGAAGTCGCTGTCGCTGGGGTCAGATCTCGTTCCGTGCATGGCTCTGCAGAGCGGGAATCTGTGGTGGCGTGCCGGAGGCTCGGACGGCCTGGGCCTGTGGCCGAGGCGAGGCATGGAAGGAGTCTGACGTGAGCCAGGCTGCGTTCCAGGCGGCAGTCGGTGGAAGAGTGCCGGCACTTCCCCAGAACTGTATGCACTGGGCCACATCGCCGGGGTCAGATGGGTGTCGCGGGTTCGGCTGCCACATAGGTGCCCGACAAGCACCCGACAAGTACCAGACAAGTACCCGAGAAGAGCAGGCAGTAGCGGAGGTAGAATCTGCGCCGTGAACCATGATGTAGTCAAGCATCGCTCGAGAGAGCCAGCCATGAGCCTGCGCCTTCGCGATGTCACCGCCGCCGACCTGCCGCTCATCGGAAGATGGCTGCATGCGGATCATGTGCGCCGCGCTTGGGGGGATCCGGACGTGAACCTCCGCCTCCTCCGGGTTCCAACGTTCGAAGGGCACTGGCGGGCGGTCATCGAGGCGGACGGCGCGGCTGTCGGCCTCGTGTTGTGGCAGCACCCCACGCGCCAGGAACTGGATGTGGCGGGCCTCAGCGACATCCCGGCGAGTGTGATCGACATCGACATCATGATCGGCGAGCGCGATGCACTGGGGCGGGGTTATGGGGCGGCCGCTATCCACCTGGTCACGGAGGCCTCCTTGGCCGACCCGGCCGTGCCCTTCGTGATGGCGTGCGCCCGGCTGGACAACCTGGCCTCCCGGCGGGCCTTCGCCAATGCGGGCTTCCGCGAGGACCGGGAGTTCGACGACGTGCCCCACGGGCGGTATGTGCTCATGGTGTGTCACCGCCCGGACGCGCGGATCGGATGAGCGAGCCAGGTCACGCCTCGTTCCGTGCCTACCCGTTCAGCCCGAGATGTCGGCGTGCCGACCAGGAATAGATCCCGACGGGCACGACACCGCTGGCTGAAGGCAGCCCCGAGTCGGTTGGACGGTGCCGCCCGGGACCCTCCGAGGGGCTCTGTTAGATCCTTTACTTCCTCGGCTGCCTTTGTAAAATAGGGCGGCGCGCTTTCAAAGGTCCGGGACTCGGGAGGACGCATCCCCGGGAGGTGAGCGATGAACCCTGGAGAGTTCGAATCCACAGCGGCGGGCCGTGTGATCAAGTCCCCTGCGGGGTACTGGGCATTCGTGCCCGCCCCCTTGCCGCCCGCGATTTCGTATGACGCCGGCACTGCGCTGCTACTGTCCCAGGCAGACGCAGCACTGAGCGAGCTGTCAGGGCTTGGGCGCTACCTGCCGAACCCAAACCTGCTGATCGCCCCGTATGTCAGGCGGGAAGCGGTGGCCTCCAGTCGCATTGAGGGTACCCAGGCCGGCCTGTCGGATCTCCTGCTGGACGAGGTTGAGCCCAGGCGAACGTCACCCGGCTCCGACGTGCTTGAGGTCCGCAATTACGTTGCTGCGCTCAACGTGGGCATTGGCGGCTTGGAGAGACTGCCGCTGTCGTGCCGTCTCGTTCGTGAGATCCACGCCGTCCTGATGCAGGACGTTCGCGGCCAAGACAAGACGCCAGGCGAGTTCCGGCGTAGCCAGAACTGGATCGGCCCGCCGGACTGCGCCCTCACGGATGCCGTCTACGTTCCACCGCCCGTGGACGAGATGCGCGAGTGTCTGAAGCATTGGGAGCTGTTCCTCCAACAGCGTGACCGGATGCCCGAGCTCATCCAGTGCGCGCTGACCCACGAGCACTTCGAGGCGATCCACCCATTTTCGGACGGCAATGGGCGTGTCGGTCGGTTGCTGATCAGCCTGTTCCTCATAGAACGCGGCCGGCTGACCAAGCCCCTGCTCTACCTCTCCAGCTACTTCGAGCAGTACCGTAGCGAGTACTACGCCCTGCTCCAGCGTATCCGTACCCATGGCGACTGGCCCTCCTGGATCCGTTACTTCTTGGTTGCGGTGCGCGAGACCGCCCGCAGCGCCATTGCCCAGAGCCAGACCATCCTCGATCTCCGAGACGATCTCCGCCAGCAACTCGCCAAGCAGCACCGCGCCCTCGCCCTGCTGGACGAGTTGTTCATCAACCCTTACACGACCGTGGCGCGAGCAGCAGAGTGCATGGGCGTGACCGCGCCGACTGCCAGCAAGACGATTCGCGAGCTCGAACAGGTTGGCCTGTTGAGGGAGATCAGCGGCCGTGGCTGGGGCAGGTTCTGGCTGGCTGAGCCCATCCTCCGGGCCGTGTCAGGCCCTCACAGCTCTGCTGCCTCCGCCGACGGCGTGACCTGAGATACACAGCCCTCGGATCTTGGTCCGTGCATCCTGCTTCTGCTGGGGGGCCCCGATGTCGTCGGGGTCAGTTGTCGGGGTCAGGTCTCGTTCCGTGCATAACGCTTCAGCCTATCGGTTCGTCGTGCAGACCTTGGAGATGACTGCCGGCGGTCATGGCGCCGCTACAGGCGCGCAAGGTAGCGGTAGGTCCAAGAAGATTGATCTGAATCTCGCAACTGTCGCCCGCGCAAGTCCCGAGGCTCTGCGGTTGGACTTGGGGAGCGGCCCGCGGCAACGGAGATGGGATCATCGGCCGCGGGGCGATCCGCGCTGCCGTGCCCGCGCGTCCGAAGGCGTCTTCGCGGCAGGATCGTGGATGGGAACACCCTGCTGGCGACCAGGCTTTCATGTTGCCGAAGGCCAACCTTTCCATCAGCCGACCCCAAAGGTTGCATTCAGCCGTGGCCCAACGTTGCGATTGGCCGGTGATTCCGCGGGATGCGGGTGGGGTCTTGCTCGGTGCATCTCGCTCCACCCCATGCGTTCCTCGTGCGAACGGTGGGAGATGATCCTCGGCGGCTGTGACGGCCCTGCCTGCGTGCAGGCG
>JAGUVP010000327.1 GCA_020062805.1 Candidatus Bipolaricaulis sp. | reverse complement strand
AGATCGCGTTCTTCCTCCCTGTCGGCGATCTCGTGGACTGGGAGGCAGTGCGGACGCGGATCCAGCGCGACCTGGAGAAGGCGACCGTTGAACTTGGGAAGCTGGAGGGGCGATTGGCGAACCCCCACTTCCGGGAGCGGGCCGCTCCGGACGTGGTGGCGAAGGCGCAGGCCGAAGCGGAGGCCCTGCGGGTCCGTCAGTCCCGGTTGGAGCGCTACCTCGCGGACTGACCAACGGTCGCGCGATTTGGCGCCGGGAATGCCCACGTGGAAGATGGAGGGGTGATGGGGCGGGGGAGAACCGCGGCGTTGGCAGACCGCCTGGCGGTGATACGGGGACGGGTGTTGCCCCGTCATGTGGCCCTGATCATGGACGGAAACGGCCGTTGGGCCAAGGCCCGGGGCCTGCCGCGGCTGGAGGGTCACCGTCAGGGGGTGAAGGCCGCCGAGCGGCTGGTGCGGTTCGTGGGCGAGGAGCATCTGTGCCCTCACCTCAGCCTGTTCGCCTTCTCCACCGAGAACTGGAACCGCCCGCCCGACGAGGTGGCTTTCTTGTTCGCTCTGCTGGAGCGGTTCATCCGCGAGCGAGAGGAGGAATTCGTTGAACGTGGGGTATGTCTGCGGGTGCTGGGGGCGGTAGAAGCTCTCCCTCCGCCGTTGCGTCGCGCCATCGCTGAGGTCGAAGAGCGGACACAAGATGGGGATGCCCTACACCTCGCGGTGGGGATCAACTTTGGGGGCCGGTGGAGCATTCTCCAAGGAGCGCGGCGGGCGGTGTCCCTCGCCCGTGAGGGGAAGCTCGACCAGCTCGACGAGGAAGCGTTCGCGCGCCTGCTGCCCACCGCCGACCTCCCCGAGCCTGACCTCATCGTGCGCACCGGGGAAGAGCGACGGATCTCCAACTTCTACCTCTGGGAGGCGGCCTACGCGGAGCTCTACTTCACCGCGACCCTGTGGCCCGATTTCGACGAGGAGGCGTTCCTCGTTGCGCTCGACGACTTCCAAGGCCGACGACGGCGATTCGGGACGGTGGAAGCGTGACCCCGCTCGCCAAGCGGCTGCTCACCGCAGTGGTGGCCATCCCGTCCGTGCTCTTCGTGTTCTGGCTCTGCGATCGGTACCGAGTGGACTGGGGGGTGTGTCTGTTCCTGTCGGCCGTGACGATGACCGCGGGCTGGGAGTACTTGGGTCTGGTGGCCAACCTCGGGATCCCTCTGCCGAAGGAATTGTTCATGTTCGCGATCCCGGCGTACCTGATGCTTCTTGTTCCGTGGCGTGGGGAGTACGCGATCGTCCTCGCGGCGGGGGTCATCTACCTGATCGTGTTCTACAGCTTCTCCCGCCGCGGGGCGCGGGAGGGGTTCTTCTCGTCGCTGGCAGGGATCTTCGGGTTCTTCTACCTTCCCGTCACGATCGGCTTCGTGTACCTTCTGTACAAGGCGGGGTTTCCGTACATCGCCCACTTTCTGTTTATCGTGTGGGGCTACGATTCAGGGGCATACCTTCTGGGGAGCCTCCTCGGTCGGCACCAGCTCCTGCCTCGCATCTCGCTTGCCAAGACGTGGGAGGGGGTCGCTGGTGGGCTGATTCTGGCCACCGTCGGCGCCGCCCTCTTGCCGGCGTTCTGGAGTGAATTCCTCCACTGGGTCCCCCACATCGTGGCTCTCGGCGTGTTCGTGGGGGCGTTCTGCCAGCTGGGGGACCTGTTCGAGTCGCTCCTCAAGCGGGCGGCGGGGGTGAAGGATACCGGCCACCTCCTCCCCGGGCACGGGGGGATGCTCGACCGGGTGGACGGCCTGCTGGCCGCGGCGCCGGTGTACTTCTTCTACCTGCGCTACATCCTGGGGCTCATCTGAACCGTGATCCGTAGCCCGTCATCCGTAGCCTGTGGCCCGTAGCCTGTAACTGTAGTCCAGTCTTGGCTGAGCCAACCGGTGTACCTACCCCCGCGAGTGCTGTAGCGTCGGACCCTGTGTCCGACGCCCACCGCGTACCGAATCCCCCGGGCTTTCCCGGCAGTCCCTACCACACGAAAGCACACAGGGGCTACCTGCATGGGAGTGCGGAAGAGCGCCGTCCTATCGTGTCCGTTTTCTACCCTTTGTGGTTTCGTGGCGAGAGGTGAGCGCGGTTCAACCCGGCAGAGGTCTCCGCATGGCTGCAGGCTGCGCGGGCTACTCCCGCACGGGCTGCTAGCCGCCGAGCTTCTCTTCTACAGAGCGGATCTTGGCCTCCAGTCGGCCGGCCGGGCCCTCGCGGTCGTCGATCCGGATCAGGGTGGACACGCGGCGGTTGTCGGCCCGCACCGCCATATGGCAGGCACGGATTACTGTCAACACCTCGTCCCACTCCCCTTCGATCACGGTCCCCATGGGGGTGAGCTTGTGGGGTAGCCCGCTCGCGCGCACGATCCTCTCGCACCGTGCGACGTAGGTCGAAACGGACTCCCCAGCCCCGATCGGGGTGATCGAGAACTCGCCGACGATCATCCCGCGCCGCGCACCTGAACCTTGGCAAACTTCGCGGGTGAGGTCCCGTGCCCAACCTGCATCACCTGGCTCGGCTCGCCCTTCCCGCAGTTGGGAACGCCCCACATGTGCCACGCCTCCGGTCCGGCGATCGCGACACACGAACCCCAGAATTGGGGGGTGATCCCGGTGTAGAGAGGATTCTTCAGAACGCGGATCTTGCGTCCGTTCTGGATCTCCCACGCGATCTCGGTCCCGAACTGGAAGTTCACCCGCCGGTCGTCAATCGACCACGACTTGTTCGTCTCGAAGTAGATCCCGTGCTCGGTTCCCGCGATGAGGTCGTCCAGCGAGCCCGTTCCGGGGAGGAGGTTGATGTTCGTCATCCGAACGAGGGGGATCCTCGCCCAGCTCGACGCCCGGGCCGCGCCGCCGCTGCGTCGGCCCCCGACGGCTCGAACCGTGTCCCGCGACGAGAGGTACCCACTGAACGTCCCGTTCTTCACGAGGTCCACCCGCTGAGCGGGGACGCCCTCGTCGTCGTACCCGAACGTCCCGAGGCCGCCGGGGACAGTGGCGTCGGCCACGAGGCTCACGATGTCGGCCCCGTAGCGGAACGCCCCCTTCTTGTCCAGGGAGAGGAAGCTCCCTCCGGCGTAGGACAACTCTGTGCCCAGCACCCGATCCAGCTCGGTGGGGTGGCCGACCGATTCGTGAATCTGAAGGGCCATCTGCGATCCGCCGATCACGATGTCGAACACGCCGGTAGGGCACACCGGTGCCGTGAGCAGGGACACCGCCTCTTCCCCTACCTGCGTCGCGTGTCCCAGGAGGTCGAGCTTTTCGATGAACTCGTAGCCCGCGCTGGCGTAGTCGCCTCCGAACGCGCACGGGTAGGAGCGACGTTGGAACTCGCCCGCGCCGGCGGCGTAGGCCTCGATTCCCGCCCCACAGCTGGTGAGCGTCTGGTGGATCAGGCTTCCCGTCGTGTTGCCGAACACCTTCTCCACGCGCCACGTCGCGATCCCGCCCTTGGCCATCGCGACCCCCTGCACGGCGAGAATCCGTTCAGCACAGGAAAACATGAGTTCAAGCTTCTCCTCGAGCGGTACCGCAAGCGGGTCGCGCGTGTACGGGGTGGCGAACGTGGCCTGGTGGGCTGGCTCGGGAGCGAGATCCACCCGTTGACGCTGCACGGTGGCGGTCGCTTGAGCGATGGCGAAGGCTGATCGGGCGGCCCGCGCGATGCCATCCTTGCTCGTATCTGCCGTGGCGGCGAATCCCCAGGCCCCAGCATGGAGAACGCGGATCCCGACTCCCTGGGACTCCCGGCGGGACAGACCGTCGACCTCGCGGTTCTTGATGCTTACGTTCTCTTCGGTGCGGCGCTCCGCACGGACCTCGCCGTAGTCTGCTCCCAGCGCTTCGAGCGCGTTCAGCCCGTCTTGGACGACTCTCTCCATTGAACCCCCCTTATCAGACCCAACCAGCCCTTACGCCGCCTCAACTGCTGTGACCTCGGGTACCTCTTCCTTCAGCATTCGCTCAATCGTGTTTTGGAGCGTCATCGCTGCCATCGGGCATCCGTGGCATGCTCCGACGAGCCTCACCCGCACCACGCCCCCCTCCGTGACCTCGATGAGCTCGACGTCCCCGCCATCGGCCTGGAGGTAGGTCCGGATTCCATCCAGCGCGTCTCGCACCTTGTCTTCCATCGGGTTAGCCTCCTTTGCGTACCGCCGTTCTCGACTCCACAGCGAAGGATACCCGCTGGGGGGTGTGCCGTCGGCCGCCTCTCCCGGTAGACTGGGTTCAGCAGCGTGGGTTCGCCTGAGGTGCAACCTCTGTGGCCGGAGTTCCGAGGGGGGGGCGTGTCCCATATCGAGGCCCGTGATCTGGAGGGCAGGATCGCGGGGGAGGTTCTGACGGTGGTGGGGTGGTCGGCCGACGGGTGGT
>JAGUVP010000153.1 GCA_020062805.1 Candidatus Bipolaricaulis sp. | reverse complement strand
TTGGCAGAGGTCGAGGGAGAAGCAATCGCTTGAAGGTGGCCGGGCGGGCTGAGGGGGCTCCGTTCATGCCTCCTCAGCTGGCCACGCTATGTGGCAAGAGGGTGGCCAAACAGCGTGAGCGACGGCAGCATTGCTGAGGACTTCAGGCTACTAGTTGATCCTAACGACGTGTACCCGCACTGGCATTGAATAGGAGATGGCCACAACAAGTCACACAAAGGCCAGCACAAGATAGCATTCAGGGGTGCGTCGTGGCGACTTGCGTTGTGACTACACGGCTTGCCGCTTGGCGGTCTTCAAGGCGATATAGTCTGGCGGGACCTCCGCTTGGAGCTTGCGGAAGATGTCCTTCTGGTCCGGTGTGAGCGTGGTGGACCGCCAGACCTCGCCGGCCTGCGTCCGGTGGATGCCCACCTTCACCTTGGCGAGTATCGGTTTCATTTCCGACCAGGTCTCCCCGGTCTCGTTCTCCGCCACGCGGATGAGAAGCAAGGCGAGCCAGCACAGCAGGACGTGAGAGCGGATACGCTCCCGGAGGCGATGGAAGACCGGCCGCACGTCGACCACGTGCTTGAGATCGCGGTGGACCCTCTCGATCCGCCAGAGTTGCTTGTAGCCAAGAGCGATCTCCTCCGCGGATAGCTCGTCGTCCGAGCTGCTCACCAGGAACTTGCCATCAAAGGAGGCCTCCGCCCGGATGCGGGCCCGGTTCAGGGACAGCTTCCCGGTCCTGCTCTGCTTGATGTAACGCCCGTAGGTTGAGTGGGCCCGTAGAGTACATGCCGCCTTGTTGTGCGGCTCCCCTGCAAGCTGCTCGAGTTCGGCAAGTCTGCGTTCCACCTCGGCGATGATGTCCGCCCGCTTGTTCCGATCACGTTCTCCCTCTTCGGGGTTGTAGACCACCACGAAGCGCCGGCGGGTCACGCTATCTTTGCCCGTGACGACCTCCTTGATCTCCAGGCCACTCTCGAGCTTGCGGTAACGGCCCGGTCGGCTAAGCGCTGCGGCCGGCTGTCCCTTCTGACCGAAGCGCATCTTCTCGCCGATGATGTAGTGATCCCCGGCGCCCTGCAATGCCCGCCGGTTAGCCGGCGAGTTGAAACCGGTGTCGAGGACGATCAGCATCCGGCCCAGCTTCCACTCGTTGAGGTCCCTCTTCACCTGGGCGACAACGTTCTGGTCCACCGTGTTCCCCGGCCACACCCACGAGCGTACCGGAATGCCGTCCCGGGTCACTGCGAACCCGATCACCGCCTGCGCCAGGCCCGGTCGGTCATCCTTGCTGTACCCCCGCTGCCGCAACCCCTCGGCGTCGTCCTCGCCCTCGATCTCGAAGTAGGTGGTTGTGGTGTCGAAGAAGAGAACGTCCACCTCCAGGTTGAACAGGTTGGCCACGGAGAAGTACACGTTACGCTCTATCTCCCGGACGTTCTCGTACAGGAAGTCCATGGCCCGGTACAGCTGGTGCACCTCCACCGTCTCCAACCCGGGGACATAGGCCTGTTCGCCCACCCAGTTCTCCATCGCCAGCTTGCTTGTGGGCGCGAGGGCCCGGTTGGCCACCAGCGCGAACAGCAACCGCTCCACCGCTATGCCGTAGTCGCGCTCCTTCAGCAACTGCCGCAACACCCGATCCAGCTGCAACCGTCTCCAGACCTGGTCCAAGAGCCAGGTCCCGCCAAGTTCAAGAGCGCCCAGGAACTCAAACGGAGACCCGGGCCCCACCCGCTCTTGGATCTCCCGGGCATCGCCGGGCTCAAGGTACCGGCAGATGGCATGGGCCAACCTCCGCAACCCGTCGACGTCGACGTCCTCCTCCCGCCCGAGGCTGTGCAGCACCCTGGTCTTGGTGACCTTCGTCTCAGGGTCCCGATAGTTGTGGACCAACTGGACGTAGCGGTAACCTCTGGAAGTAGTGACTCTGATGAACATCGTAACCACATTATACCGTACAATGACTGGCTAACGCAAGTATCTGTTGTAACCACGACTTTTGGCGTTTTGACTACGTTCCAGAACACAAAACCCTGCTACCGGAGGTGCAGGGGCGGCTGTTGTGCCCATCTCCTATTCAATGCCAG
>JAGUVP010000303.1 GCA_020062805.1 Candidatus Bipolaricaulis sp. | reverse complement strand
GCCGTGCTCACGCTCCAGCCGGGGCTGAACGTGCTGACCGTGGTCCCCGAGGGTCCAGGGCGCGGTGTGGCGCTGGCGATGGCCGCCGCCGGCATCCCCCTCGTCCACCTTCTGAACATGCGAGGCTTGACCACCCGCTACGGTCTTCCCTGGGACCCTTCACCGCTTCCCCGTCCCGGAGAGGGACACATGGTCACATACAGCTCAAGGCCGTTGTTCCCGTTCCACGTCCTTGCGGGGGTGTATCTGGCCTCTATTGCCGGTCTCGCTGTGGCCTGGCGAGTTGTCCGCCGGGGTCTTGTTCCAGGCAGGTAGCCAACCGATGCGCCGTCTAGCTACCACTTACTGAAGGGTCGTCTGAATTCCGTCTGTGATCATCATCCTGGGGCTTTCGCGTCACACAGCGCGGGGCGGGCCTTAAGAGGGGCTGTTCCGGTATCGCGTCAGCCCTCACGGAGGTGTTAATATCTGCAAGGACTTGCTAATGCCTGGGGCGGCGCTAGACTACCCAACGCAGCCATCTCTCTGTGCCCGAGGGGGTGAGAGCCAAGATCGCGCTGGTGGGCAGTTGTGATTGCAGGGCGGTCGTTTGTGCCTCTGAGGTACGCTCGCCGCCTGCGGCCGAAGGGTGATCCTTTCTCGGGAGGGGGGAGACATGGTGGCAGTGAAGACAGGGTTTGTGCTCATCTTGGTGGCCATCCTTGGAGTGCTAGCTTTTCCGTGTACCGACGTACTGGTGAGCAAGGGGGCGACGGTAGACGGTTCGGTGATCACGACGCACACCTGTGATGGTGCGTATGACTCTCGGCTGATCATCGTTCCAGCGGCAGATCATGCGCCAGGGACGATGGCTTCTGTGTGGAAAGGGATGATCCGAGCGTATCCGGAGTTCAGTCAGTACCCGCCGATGGTCAAGCTCGGCGAGATCCCAGAGGTTCCACACACCTACAAGATTTTCAAGATCGCCTACCCATTCGCTAATGAGCACCAGGTCATGATCGGCGAGAACACGATCGGCCGCGCATCAGTCCTGGCACCGAACCTGGATGAAGCGATCATGTACATCGAACAGCTGGAGTACTTCGGTCTTCAGCGGGCGAAGACAGCTCGGGAATGCATCCTCGTGATGGGCGAGCTGGCCGAGAAGTACGGGTACGCTGACACCGGAGAGGGACTTGCGATCGCTGACCCGAATGAGGTGTGGTTGTTCGAGATCTACCCGGTTGGCCCCCTGTGGACCCGCGACAGTGGGAAGCCCGGGGCGGTCTGGGTTGCTGCGAGGGTGCCTGATGGACATGTTGCCGTTCAGCCGAATCGGAGCAGGATCGGCGAGATCGATCCCAACGACACTGAGAACTTCATGGTCAGCAGCAACTACATGAGCTGCGCTATCGAGCTCGGCCTCTACGATCCGGCCAGCGGTGAACCGTTCGTGTGGAGGTTCGTGTACAGGGACGTCCGGCCACTCTCACTTGACTACCGGACGTGGCGGCTCTTCAACCTGCTCGCTCCATCGGGGAACTGGCAGATCGAAGATGTGCCCAACTACCCATTCTCCTTCCAGCCGGACAAGCTTCTCTCTCTAGCAGACATCATCGAGATCTACCACGACGTGCTCGAAGGGACGGAGTACGACATCACTGAAGCTGAAGTCTGGTATTACACGGACAGTCGAGGGAATCGGGTGAAATCCCCCTATGCCACACCACAGGTTCAGGCCTTGTCGGGAATGGCTGCTTGGTTGGGTCTGAGTCCCGCTCGCAAGATCGCCATTTCCACCTGCTCGTACTTTTTCGTTGGTCAGGTTCGCGACTGGCTACCCAACGAGATCGGGGCTGTGGCGTGGTTTGGCCTCAATAACCCTGCGACCAGCCCGTGGATTCCGGTCTGGGTGGGGATTGAGGAAGTCCCAGTGTCGTGGACAGTGCTTGACCGGACGAAGTTCGATCGGAACTCGGCGTGGTGGGCGTTTGACATCGCCGATACCCTGGTCAACCAACGATACGGCAACCTCAAACCCGTTCTGGACGGGGTCAAGGATCCTTTCCAGGACGAGATAAACACCACGTATGCGGCAGTCGAGCGGGCAGCAACGCTCATGTACGCCACAGATCCCAAGGCTGCGGTGCAGCTTCTGACCAACTTCACCTACACGTACATGCTGAAGGCTGAGCAGCTGTGGTGGAACCTGGTGGACACGCTTCTGTTCAGGTTGTAAGGATGTGTGGTCCGGGGTGGGGTGCCTGTGGAGTGCCCCACCCATGGATCTCGGCCGGCTAAGGGCGAGTGGCGTGCATAACGGGTAGGTAGTGCATGGGCACTCGGAGTTCAGTGAACCAAGAGGAGGGAGTGCATGCGTCGAGTTGGAATGTTGTTGGTAGCTGGGCTGTTCGTGGTGTCGTGGCTAGGGGCTGCGCAGGGGGTGTGGGAGGACGAGGAGGGTTGCACCGAGAACTGCACCGTGGTTGCCGTTGGCAAGAACGCTTCCGTGGACGGTTCGGTCATGACGACCCACACCTGCGATGGATGGTACGATCCCAAGGTCTGGGTGATCCCGGGCGGGACCCATGAGCCTGGGGAGATGGTGAAGGTGTACGCGGGACGGCTACGAGACAACCCGACTTCTCCGCCCCGAGTGTTGGGCGAGATCCCCCAGGTCGAGGTCACGTATACGTACTTTCACATCGCCTATCCGTTCATGAACGAGCATCAGGTGATGATGGGGGAGCACACCACGGGTGGTCGCCGGGAATTGCGTAACACGAACGGGCTCTTCTACATCGAGGAGCTCCAGGCGCTCGGTCTCCAGCGGGCAACGACCGCCCGAGAGGCGATCCAGATCATGGGGGCCCTCGCCGAGAAGTACGGGTATATCGACGGCGGCGAGACGCTCAGCGTCTGCGATCCTAACGAGGCCTGGATCTTCGAGATCATGGGGCCAGGCGTCCTCTGGACCCCGGACTCCGGGAAGCCGGGTGCGGTCTGGGTTGCCCAGCGGATTCCGGATGATCACGTGTACGTAGGCGCCAACCGGAGCCGGATCGGAGAGATCGACCTCAACCAGCCCGACTGGTTCATGGCTTCGCCCAACATCTACACGCTTGGACAGGAGATGGGGTGGTGGAGCCCGGACAGCGGTGTCGCTTTCAGGTTCGACGACGTGTATGGACCGAAGGAAGGGTTCTACAACAGCCGTCGGGAGTGGCGGGTGTTCGACATCCTCGCCCCATCGCTCGAGTTCGATCCGTACGCGAAGAAGTACCCGTTCTCTGTCAAGCCGGACGAGCTGGTCTCTGTGGCCGATCTGATGGCCATCAAGAGGGACTACTACGAGGGAACGGAGTTCGACCTCACCCAGGGTCTCGCTGCCGGCCCGTACGGAGCACCGGACCGATGGCCGACTGCCAACGCTGCCGGCGGGGCGAACTGGGAGCGAGCGATCTCCATGTTCCGCTGTTCGTATTCCTTTGTGTCGCAATCCCGCAACTGGCTTCCGAACCCGATCGGTGGCGTCCTGTGGTTTGGCGAAGACGCTCCGCACACGACCTGCTACATACCGCTGTACTGCGGCATCACCGAGGTGCCTAAGTCGCTGCAGGTACGAGACATCTTCACCTTCTCCCGGGAGTCGGCCTGGTGGGCGTTCGACTTCGTCGAGAACTGGTCTAACCTTGCGTACTCGTACATCATCCAGGACGTCCGGGCCCTGCAGCAGAAGTTCGAGGGCGAGTTCTTCGCGATGCAGCCGGCTGTCGAACAGGCAGCCCTGGCGCTCTACAACACCGATCCGAAGCTGGCGGTTACGTTCCTCACCAACTACTCGAGCGACGCGGTGAACCGCGTGGTGTCCGCGTGGTGGGACCTCGCCGACACGCTGATCGCCAAGTACAGCGATGGCTATGTCTCCCAGGGCGGACGAAGGGTGGCAAGGGTCTACCCCAGCTGGTGGCTAGAGGCTGTGGACTACGCGAAGACAACCAATCCCGCTCTGTACAAGGACATCATCTACAACGACGAGAAGTAGGTTGTGAGACGTGGGGGGGCGGCCGCTACCGGCTGCCCTCCCACGGTGGCCCGCCATCCCGAGATCGGATGGGAGTGGCGCGTGAGATGCATAACGATAACGGAGGTCAAGGATGAAAGCGAAGCTGGGGTTCGGGCTTCTAGCGGTTGCATGCGTCTTCATGGGGACGGCCGCCGCCCAGCAGACGGTGGACGGGTTCGTCATTCCCGGGAACCTCCCCCTTCTGAAGCTGCCGATCGTTGTCACCACCTGCGGTCAGGGGCCAGGCGCTCTGATGTTCGATGTGATCTGCGACACCGCCGGGATACCCTGTGAAGAACGGGAGCTACTCACGGTGGAGGAGTTTGTCAGCGAATGCACCGGAGACACGGCGTGGAACGTCCTGGTGATCATCACAGGAACCAGCCTCAAAGGGATGGGGGCGGCGGGGGTGGACGTGGACTCCGAGGTCAAGCGTTGCCTTGCGCTGATCGCGGCGGCACGCGAGCTCGGGGTGACCATCATTGTGGCGCAGATCGAGGGTCCGTCTCGCCGAACGGACGAGTCCGATGAGAAATCCATCCGGGCGATGACCCCGGAGGCAGATCTGCTGATCACGCGGAGCGATGTCAACAACGACGGATACTTCACCAGGATCGCCGAAGAGAAGGGAATCCCCCAGATCTTCATCGAGAAGACGCTCGATCTGCAGAGGCTCCTTCCGATCCTGTTCGGGATGAACTAGGGTGACACCAGGGCGGGGAGAGGTGCCTCTCCCCGCCGCGGCTCTCCGTGGGGTTGCGCCGTGATGAGGTCCGTGGTGGGGAAGGCTGAAGAAGCCAACGGAGAACCCCTTGGCCGGATGTGTCTTGGGATGAGGTGAACCGTGTACATCCACGCGGGGATCGTTCTTGGAGTCATCGTACTTGTCTTCGCCTTGGCGAGGTTCCTCAAGCTGAGTACTGAACTGGCCATGCTTGGGGCGGCCCTTGCTGGGCTGATTGTTCATGGGTTGGTGGTCCCGTCACGTGAGCTCGTCGGCGCATTCGCCTGGTTCGAGGTGCCGCGCCATATTGTCGATGGAGCGTTCACCTATTTCGACGTGGTCCTGATTTTCCTGACTGCAACCTTGTTCATGAACCTTCTCAAGGATGCAGGCGGCGTGGCGTATATCGTGCGGGGTATCGTTCGCCGGTTCCATCGCCACCGGGCGCTTGCCCTTCTGTTCCTGACCGTCGTGATGCTCATTCCGGGAGCGCTCACGGGGTCGGGGACCGTGACGGTGCTCGTTGTGGGCGCACTGGTCGGGACTGTGCTCACCTATATGGGAGTCAGCGAAGTTCGTGTCACAGCTATCGTCTTCATGTGCGCAGCGATGAGTGCGGCTGCCCCGCCGATCAACCTCTGGGCGATGATGGCTGCTGCTGGGTCGAACATGCCCTACGTCGGTTTCTTCCTACCGTTAGGTGTGCTTTCTGTGTTGGGTGCTCTGTTCAGCATGTTCTACCTCGGTTGGAGAGGGACTCCCATCGATCTGGAGCAGATCATGACGGAACTCCCGAAGCCGCCGCGTGGGATGAGGTGGTGGAAGGTGGTTGTTCCGTTTGTTGTCCTGTTCGGCCTTATCGCTGCTGGGCGTGTCTGGCCATGGGCGATGCCTGTGTTGGGACTTCCGTTGATGTTCATGATCGCCGCGGCCATTGTTGTGCTCACGAACCTCGGCCAGCTCAAGCTGATCAAGGTCATCTCGGATACAGTGGAACAGCTTCTGCCGCTTGTTGGAGTGATGGTCGTCGTGGGCATCCTTGTTCAAGTCATGGCGTTGAGTGGAGCGCGCGGTCTGATCTCGTTGAGCATTGTGACAATGCCCCTCGTGGCGATCTTCGCCACTCTATTCATCATCCTCCCCGTTTCGGAGGGTCTGATCCAATATGCCGTAGCTCCGCTGATCGGTGTTCCGCTGATCCTCCTGTTCAACATGAAGGGGTTCAACCCGATCATCGCGCTGGCGGGAATGGCGGCGATGTGGCCGGTTGGGGATATGCTCCCGCCAACAAGCGTCGTCGGCCGCGCCACGGTGATGATCTTGGGCTTCAAAGGGCGCTATTACTCGGGCTTCGCGAAGACGTGTCTGGTACCGGCCGCGTTCGTGTTGTTGCTGGGGTCGCTGTTCGTCGTGTTCAGCAGCAGACTCGGGTTCCTGGTCGGCGGGTAAGGAGGGTGGCTGTGGCGGTCATGGTGCTGTACTACGTGATAACGGCGCTCTTCACTGTGATCTTGGTGCGGAACTTCATCAAGACCCGCGACGTGCAGAAGGGCATCTTGTACCTCGCCGTGTTGATGCCATTCGTGCTGAGGTTGTTCCGGCTGAAATAGTGATCGGAGAGGGACGGGAGGCCGCGATGAGACTGAACAAGGAGTGGACGATCAAAGGGATCGCGATGGCTGTCACGGGCACAATCCTTGTCCTGGCGGGTATCGCGTTTGCTCAACACCGCAACTTCAAGGAGGAGGTGGTCCTCGGCCCGGGGGTGACCACAGTGAGAACCTTGGGGGACTACTTCGCTCCGCTCAAGGGTGGTCCTAACGACGCCAACGTGTTCATCCTGGACAGCGGGGAGCCAGGGGGGACGATGCTCGTTCTAGGTGCCTCGCACCCTGAAGAACCCGCGACGAGCTTGACTGCCCATCTCTTGGTGGAGAATGCCACGGTCGAGCAGGGCAAGCTGATCGTCGTCATTCACAGCAATCCAAGCGCATCGACTGTTACCCGCCCTGGAGACGCCTACCCGCGGTTTTTCCACATCGAGACCGACTGGGGGATCAAGAAGTTCCGCATGGGGGACCGGTGGGCGAATCCGCTCGATTCGTGGCCGGATCCAGAAACCTACGTTCATTTCCCGAGTGGCCAGCTTCTGGCCTACATGGATGTGCGCAACCTGAACCGGACGTGGCCTGGCCGGTCCAATGGGAGCCTCGCCGAGCAGACCTGCTACGCGTTCATGCGGCTGATTGAGGCAGAGGGCGTGGACATCGTGATTGATCTCCACGAAGCGGAACTCGAATACCCGATCATCGGGACGATCGTTGCTCATCAGAAGGCGTTGAGGATTGCCGCCATGGCCTCGATGACGCTTACGGCCGAGGAATTCCGCATTGGGATGGAGATCTCTCCCCTGGCATTGCACGGTCTGTCGCATCGCGAGATCGGCGACCATTCCAACGCTCCGGCTCTTCTGGCTGAGACCCCCCAGCCCTTTCTCGATCGGGTGCGGGGAATCACCGATGAGTCGTTGCTCCTTACGGGAAAGGATGAATTCGTGATGAAGGCAGGGGAGTTCGGGCTCCTGTACTGGCCAATTGACGAGAGCGGCTGGCCGATCGACGCTCGGGTGGGGCGACACTGTTCGACTGTGCTCAAGATCGCCGAGTTCTGGACGTTGTTCAACCGCTCAAAGCCCCTGGTTGTGACAAGCGTGCCCCGCTATGCCGATGTTGTGGCGAATGGCACCGGGTACTTCTTCCAAGACCCCGCAACCGCCTCAGCAAGCAAGGTTGTATACGAGTGAGTTGAGGCACGGAAGCACGTCAGACAGACGCCGGTGCTCACCCAGGTAAGGACTGTGTCTTGGGGCTCCAGGTGGCCCACTACGGGCTCCCGTAGAATCCTTCACCGCTTCCCCGTCCCGGCGCGGGGTACTTCTACGCCGGCACGGTCTCCAAGGCATGGGTTCCGTTCCCCACCGTAGGGGCGGTGTACCTGACGTTGGTTCTAGCCATTGTCGTGGGATCGCGAGGGTTTCCAGGAAGACGGTCTTCAGGGCCGAAGACCCCCATACGCTGAGGGGCTTGCCCCGCCAGGGGGGCTACACTTCAGAGTGTGCGTCATCTTCTGGGAGGTGGTAGCAGGTGTGGAGGACTCTAGCATGGATAGCTGGGACCGTGGTTCTGGGGGGAGCCTTCTCTCTGGCCGATGAGGTGATCGCCCGGCAGGGGATGGTGTCCTCGGCCCACGAGCTGGGTTCCCGGGCCGGGGTGGAGATCCTCCAGATGGGCGGCAACGCCGTGGACGCGGCGGTGGCCACGGCGCTGGCGTTGAACGTGGTGGAGCCCAACGCCTCGGGCATCGGCGGCGGGGGATTCATGACGGTCTACCTCGCGGCGACGGGTGAGGTGATCGTCCTCGACTACCGCGAGGTCGCCCCGGCCTCGGCGACGACGGACATGTACGCCTCCGACCAGGCGAAGGCCGAGCGTTGGTCTTCGTTGGGCGGGAGGTCGGTGGGTGTGCCGGGCTGGCTCTTGGGGATGTGGACCGCCCTCGAGAAGTACGGGACGATGACGTTCGCTCAAGTGGCTGCTCCGGCGATCCGCCTTGCCGAGGAAGGGTTCGTGGTCCACCCGATGCAGGAAGGGATCATCGTTGACAGCTTCGCCAAGCTGCTTGCCTACACGTCTTCGGACCTCTTGCCGTACCTGGAGGACGGACTTCCGATCGGAGCGGGGATGAACCTCCGCCAGCCTGCCTTGGCTGAGACATTCCGTCTTGTTTCCGAGCACGGGCCCCAGGTGTTCTACGACGGCCCGATCGGCGAGGCGATCGTGGCCGCGGTGAACAAGGCCGGCGGGGCGATGACGATGGACGATCTCCGGGGCTACGCGATGGAAACCCGCGAGCCGGTGTTCGGGACGTACCGCGGCTACCAGATCTACTCCGTGCCCCCCGCGTCGAGCGGCGGCACGCACATCGTGCAGCTCGTGAACATCCTGGAGCACTTCCCGATGCGGGAGCTGGGTCACAACTCGGCGGTCGCCCTCCACATCATGGCCGAGGCGATGAAGCTGGTGTTCGCGGACCGGGGTAAGTACATGGCGGACACGGCGTTCGCAGACGTCCCGCTGGCCGGCCTGACGTCCAAGGCCTATGCCCGCGAACTGGCGTCCAAGATCGACCTCACCCAGGCGGCGACCCAGGTCAGCCCAGGTGATCCCTGGATGTACGGGCCCCAGGCCAGGGGGGCACCGGATGCGGTCGGGGGACTGGGCGGCGAGTTAACCTCGACGAGTCACTTTTCCGTTGTGGACGCGGCGGGCAACATCGTCGGCGCGACGAACACGATCAACCAGTTCTTCGGAAGTGGCGTCTTCGTTCCCGAGCACGGGATCATGCTCAACAACCAGATGGACGACTTCTCGAAGGACCCGGCAAGCGTCAACGCCCCCGAGCCGGGGAAGCGGCCGCTGTCCTCGATGTCACCCACGGTCGTGCTCGATCCGGAGGGTCGTCCGTTCATGATCGTCGGCTCGGCGGGGGCCACGCGGATCATCACCGCCCTCGCCCAGATCATCGTGAACGTAGTGGACCACGGGATGAAGATGGACGAGGCGATCGAGCAGCTCCGGATCTACTCTCTGGAAGGCGGCGACCTGTTTTACGAGCGGGGCATCGACAGTGCTGTTCTGACCGGGCTCGAGGAGCTTGGACATACGTTGGCCGGTGGGGCGAAGAGCAGCACGTTCGGCACGGCGCAGGGCATCCTGTTCGATCCCGATGCGGGGGTCATGTACGGCGGTGCGGACTCCCGCCGGCTCGGGGTCGCCGTCGGCTACTGACACGGTCGGTTGACGGTTGTGCGGGAAGGCGGGGGCCGACGGCCCCCGCTCTTCGTTCAGGGTGCGGGCACGCACTGGTTTTGGGTGTATACTCGCGAGGGCCCGAGAGGGCCCAAAGGAGGAGGCGCATGAGAAGGCGATTCTCGGTAGGTGTTGGCCTGCTTGTGGCGGCTTTGGCGGTGGGGCTTCCGGCCCTCGCTCAGGCTACGGCAGTCGTTCCGGGCCAGGTGGCCATTGGAACGGAGGGGATGGTGGCCTCCGCGCATCCGCTCGCAGCGGCAGTGGGAGCGCAGATCCTGGCTCAGGGCGGGAATGCGGTGGACGCTGCGGTGGCGATGTCGTTCGCGCTGGGCGTGGTGGAGCCGTACGCCTCAGGGCTGGGTGGCGAAGGGTACGTAATCTTGGCCCTCGTTGATGGTACGCAGGTGGCGGTGGACTTCCGTTCGTGGGCTCCGGGTGCGGTCACGGCGCAGACGCCGAAGAACTCCTACGGGGAGAAGTCGGTGTGCATCCCAGGCACTGTGGCGGCGATGGACCTCGTGCTCACCAAGTACGGGACGATGACGTTGGCCGAAGTCATCGCCCCCGCGATTGAGCTTGCGGAGAACGGCTTCCCCGTGGACTCCGTATTCGTCACCCGCGTCCTCGATGCGTACAAGGACCTGTCCGATCCGAAGTACGCCGAGCTGGGTTTGGTGTTCCTCGCCGACGGGCTCGTTCCTGACGAGGGCGCGATCTTCAAGAACCCCGGTCTTGCCTACACGCTCCGGCTCCTCGCCGACGGCGGGGCGGAGGTGTTCTACGAGGGCGCGGTCGCGGAGGCGATCGTCAGCGCGACCGGCGGCTGGATCACGATGGAGGACATGGCCGCTTACCGCGCGGTCGAACGGGAGCCGGTACGTGGAACGTACCGTGGCTACGAGATCCTCAGCGCTCCTCCGATCGTGGCCGGGGTGGTGGTGGTCGAGGCGCTGAACATCATCGAGCACTTCAACCTGGCACGGTACCGCCGGTACGACCACCCGACGGTGGTGCACATCATCGCCGAGGCGCTCAAGCTCGCGTTCGCCGACCGAGATCCCGTGGTGTGGGATCCCGACTTCTACGATGTTCCCGTGGCTGGGCTGACGTCGAAGGCGTTCGCCGCCGAGCGGGCGAAGCTCATCTCCCTGGGCACGGCGATCGTTCCCTCGAAGACCCCGGTGGGAGATCCGCTGCAGTACAACACGACCGCGGTTCCTGTGGGTGTGGGGACTGATCCCGATGCCGGGTGCACGACCCACGTCAGCGTGGTGGACAAGGACGGGAACGCGGTCAGTCTGACGCAGACCCTGAGCTCGTTCTGGGGAAGCAGGATTGTGGTCCCCGACCACGGGTTCGTCCTGAACAACGAGTACACGAACTTCAACGCCTACCGCGCCGATCGGCCCGACGACCTCAACGTAGCCGGTCCGTACAAGCGGCCGCGCACGGTGATCGCCCCGACGATCCTTCTCGATGGAGGAGAGGTGTTCCTCGTGATCGGGACGCCGGGTGCGGGCCGTATCCCCGGCGTGATCGTGGAGACGATCGTCAACGTGGTGGACTTCTGCATGGACCTCGAGGACGCGATCACGGCTCCCAAGTACTACAGCCGGAACTCGGTGGCGAACCTGGAAATCGAAGGCGGGTTCTCCCCCAGTCTGATCGAAGCCCTCAAGGCCGTGGGCCACGCGATCAAGGAGTACGGGCCCTTGGACGTGTACTTCGGTGGCACGAACGCCGTGATGGTGCTCGCCGACGGAACGCTGATCGGCGTGGCCGACATCCGACGGCTCGGCGGAGCAGCAGGTCCGTAGTCGTGGTTCATTGGGGAGGGGACTGCGAAGTGGTCCCCTCCCCTGTTCTTTCAAAGGAGGTCGTACGATGCAGCGAATCATCTTCTGGATGGTAGGGGCGTTTGTCGCGGCTGGCCTGACCGTGGTTGGCGGGCCGGTCTTGAACGCGGGGTTTCAGCCGGAAGCTGCGGCCTCGTGGGTGGCCCAGTCCGGCACGTGGACCGTTGCCGATGGCCTTCTGCTCGGTGAGAGCGGGCGAGCCCTGTTTCCGGTCGAACTCGGATCGGTCCGCCGCGTTGAGGTCGTGGTTGACCACGTCCAGGGAGAGTGGGCGTCGGTGATCGGGAAGTACGAGAGCGATGATGCGTGGGTGGAGGCCCGCGTATCGGCGACGGGGGTCACGCTCGTGGCATGGTCGGGAGGGCGCGAGAAGGTCTGGACCCAGGCGGTTGCGGTGGCGTTTCCGGCGATTGTGATCGTGGCGTTCGTCGGCGAGAGGGCTCGGGTCCTTGTGAACGGGGAAACGGTCCTCCAGGCGTCGGATGGGGTGTTCGCGGACCTCGGGGGCGACGTCGGTCTGGGAGCCCAGGG
>JAGUVP010000010.1 GCA_020062805.1 Candidatus Bipolaricaulis sp. | reverse complement strand
CTGCTTGTGCGGGCCCCCGTCAATTCCTTTGAGTTTTAGCCTTGCGGCCGTACTCCCCAGGCGGGACGCTTAATGCGTTAGCTTCGGCACCGGAGGGGTCGATACCCCCGACACCTAGCCCACATCGTTTAGGGCGTGGACTACCCGGGTATCTAATCCGGTTTGCTCCCCACGCTTTCGCGCCTCAGCGTCAGGAACGACCCAGAAGGTTGCCTTCGCCATCGGGATACCGACCGGTATCTACGCATTTCACCGCTACTCCGGTCGTTCCACCTTCCTCTGCCGTCCTCCAGTCTGGCAGTTTCGTCCGACCTCCCCCAGTTGAGCCGGGGGCTTTCACAGACGACTTGCCAAACCGCCTACGCGCCCTTTACGCCCAGTGAATCCGGGTAACGCTCGCCACCTACGTCTTACCGCGGCTGCTGGCACGTAGTTAGCCGTGGCTTATTCCTAGGGTACTGTCATCGGCGAGGCATTCCCTCCGCGCCTTATTCTTCCCCTAGAAAAGCGGTTTACACCCCGAAGGGCTTCGTCCCGCACGCGGCGTCGCTGGGTCAGGCTTTCGCCCATTGCCCAAGATTCCCCACTGCTGCCTCCCGTAGGAGTCGGAGCCGTGTCTCAGTCCCCATGTGGGGGGCCACCCTCTCAGGCCCCCTACCCGTCGTTGCCTTGGTGGGCCATTACCTCACCAACTAGCTGATGGGCCGCAGCCCCCTCACCGCGCGGCACCGAAGTGCCTTTACTTCCCAGAGCTTGAGCCCCAAGAAGGCCATCGGGTATTAGCCCTCCTTTCGGAGGGTTATGCCCGTCGCGGAGGCAGGTTGGCCACGTGTTACTCACCCGTTTGCCGCTCCGTACTTGCCTCGGCCTTGCGGCTTTGGCAAGCCGATCGCTCGACTTGCATGTGTTAGGCGCGCCGCTAGCGTTCACCCTGAGCCGGGATCATACCCTCTCAATTTAGCTTCAAGGGTTTCCGATAGGCTTCCCGTCTCTCCCTGTCCACTTGTCAAAGACCAGGCTTCCCGCAGATGTGCCCTTGCGGGCAGGTGAAGTATAGCGGAGGGGGGGAGACCGGTCAAGGCGCTCGATCTGTGGAAAACTCTGGGCCACATGTCCGAGGGGCTGGGGACAGATGTCCGAGACATGGGGCAGCGAACCCGTTTCGCGGGGCCTCATGGGACGCGCTTCTGTCCACACGTTTTTCCCCAGTGGAATGTGGTGCAACACACCGAGGAGACCTCCCCCTTGAGCGGTTCCTGGATGACGCCGCGGCCCGAACGCAGCAGAATAGCAGGCGATGCGGGCACTGGTAACCGGCGGGACGGGGTTCATCGGAGCGAACGTCGTGCGCGCCCTTCTGGAGAGGAAGTACAGGGTGAGGGTTCTGGCCCGTCCAGGCACAGATCGGAGGAATCTGGATGGCCTCGGCGTCGAGTGGGCAGAAGGCGACGTGCGGGATCTCGCGTCGGTGCGAAACGCGGTCTCCGGCTGCAGCCACGTGTTTCACGTCGCCGCTCTGTACGCGTTGTGGACCCGCCCCCGGCGGCGGGTCTACGAGGTCAACGTGGAGGGAACCCGCCACGTCCTCCAGGCGGCGTGGGCGATGGGGGTGGAGCGCGTGGTGGTCACGAGTTCGGTGGCCGCCCTCGGCCTGCATGAAGATGGCCGCCCTGCAGACGAGATGGTCCCAGCCACCTCAGCCACCCTCATCGGGGATTACAAGAGGAGCAAGTTCCTCGCCCAGGAACTCGCCCTGGCGTTCGCCCAGCGGGGATTGCCCGTGGTTATCGTGAACCCGAGCTTCCCGGTCGGCCCGTACGACCGCAAGCCGACCCCCACCGGCCAGGTCATCGTGGGATTCCTCAACCGAAGGCTACCAGCCTACGTAGACACGGGGATGAACGTGGTGGCGGTGGAGGACGTGGCGCTGGGCCACATCCTCGCCGCAGAGAAAGGGCGACCGGGGGAGGTCTACATCCTCGGCGGGGAGAACCTCTCGATGCGCGAGTTCTTGGGCCTTCTCAGCGAGGTGAGCGGTCGCCCGGCCCCACGGGTGCGCCTCCCCGCGGCTCCCCTCATCCCTCTCTCCCACCTCAACGCGGCATGGAGCACGGTGACGGGGACCGTTCCCCGGTTGACCCCGGATACAGCACGGATGGCCTACCACCGGATGTTCTACGATCCCAGCAAGGCCGTGCGCGATCTCGGGCTGCCTCAGACCTCGGCAAGGGAGGCCCTGCGCCGGGCGGTGGCGTGGTTCGAGGAGAACGGGTACGTCAACCGACGTCCGTCCCGACGCGGAGGAGAGCGAGCGCCTGATCAAGATTGACCTCCGTGTCCACGCACCCGTCGCGCGACAGGGGGACAACCGTGATGAGGGGGCGCGACGGGCCGAGACCAGCGACCGCCTCCTCCCCTTCCTGAAGCTCCTTGGCGCAGGCGACGGCGATCACGGCTCGGGGCTCCACCTCGCGAACGAAACGCAACGCGAGCGCCCCACCAGGGGCAATGCAGACCCCTTTGTACCGCAGCCGCACCGCCTCCTCGCGGAGGGTGCGAATCGGGCAAGCCTCTTCGCAGCCGACAGGGCATTGAAACCCCTCCCGCGACGGGCGTCCGGGGCAGGTCTGGCTCGGCCGGAGGCAGTGCGGGAGGAGAAGCACGCGCTCCCCCGGCGGGATCGCAGCAAACGGGTGCAGCGCGCCCTCACCCATGACCGAACGCCTGAACCGTGATCTCCCGCTCCCGAGGACGGTCCAGTTCGACCAAGAACACCCGCTGCCAGCGCCCGAGCACGAGCCGCCCGTCCTCGATCGGGATCGCCTCGCTCGACCCCAAGAGAAGGTGCTGGCAATGGGCGTGGGCGTTGGGGCACTCGTCGGGCGTCATGTTGTGGGTGCGGATGGCGAAGTCGTTGTGGCGGTAGTAGAGGTCGCGCGGGGCAACCCGCTTCAGGAACTCTTCCATGTCCGCAATGAGAAGCGGTTCGTTCTCGTTTACCCGGATCGCAGCCGTGGTATGACGGCAGAACACAACGGCGATCCCAGCCCGAACGCCGCTCTCGCGGACGAGCCGCTGTACTTGGTCGGTGATGTCGATGAACTGAGGTGCCCGTTCCGTGGGCACGGTGCACGTCATCCGCCGCAACACAGGACCGGCGTAGGTCGGGTTCATCGGTCCCCTCCCAACTTGCGCAGGCGCCTGATCACGGCCTGGACCGCCTCATCGGGGGTGGAGGCCCCGGCGGTGACCCCGACCCGAGACATTTCTGCAAGCCAGTCCGGAACGATCTCATCCTCCGATTCAATGAAGTGGGTTCGCACGCCTGTGGCGCGGACGACTTCCGCCAGACGGCGGGTGTTGGCCGAGTTCCGGGAACCGACCACGAAGATCGCCTCCACTCGCCGCGCCAGCTCCTGGGCCGCTCGGTAACGGCGCCCCGTCTCCGGACACGTCGTGTCCACGACCTGCAGCTCCCGGAGCACGCCCTGGCCCTGGCCCACCACGGCCTGGACGAACTCCCAGAACGCATCACGCTCCTTCGTCGTCTGGGAGACGACCGCCAGGCATCCACCCTTCGGTAGGGGGGCGTCCGTCGGAACGAGGGTGGCGTGCCCCTTTCCCCCTGTCCACGCCAGAAGCCCCTGGACCTCGGGGTGCGCCGCCTCGCCGTAGATAAGGACGGTGAACCCAGCCTCGCTCAGCCGGTGAGCCGCCTCTTGGGCCCGCTTCACGATCGGACAGGTCGTGTCCACGAGGCCCAGACCACGCCGGCGGATCTCCTCGACCACCTCCGGCCCCGCCCCGTGGGCGGTGATGGCCACAGCTGGGGCGCTCACCTCGTCCAACGACCGCACCCCCTGAGCACCGCAGGAGGAGAGGCGGTCCACGACCCGCGCGTT
>JAGUVP010000292.1 GCA_020062805.1 Candidatus Bipolaricaulis sp. | reverse complement strand
CTGGCGGCGCAGCCGGCGGCGGAACCGGGCCACAGCACGGCGCCGGACCCAGACGTACCCGATGGCGAACCCGATCAAAGCGGCGAGGAGGCGACACACCCCCCCCGCCGCCCTGATCCCCTTCCAGAACCCCTTCAGTCGTCCTTCTTCGTGTGAACGTGGATCCCCTCTCCGGACTTGACGCCCTTGAACACCTCGCGGAGGTTGATCATGTACCCCCGCGCCATATCCAGCGCCTCTTCCTTGGGGATGCCCGCCTCCACAAGCTTCTTGTAGAACGTGCCCACCGCGTCGGCCATGTTCTCCGCCGCTTCCTTGGAGTAGAGCACATCCCGCATCCCCTTGAGGAGTCCGGGGAGCTTCTCCGTAACGACGCCCAACACTTCCTTCAGTTCGTGCACGTCTCCCTTGCCTTCTCTCTCTTCGTCGCTCATCGTCTACCTCCTATCTAGATTCGCAATACCGGCACTTCCCGCCCGAGAATGGACAAGGTCCCCATGATCGGAACCCCGGTCTTCGTGGCCCCCACATCGAGGGTCAGTCCCGCGATCTCTGAGCCCACACCCACCCGCAGCAGGGGCGCGCCCAGCGTCCGCGCAGCGACGGAAAGCCACGCGCCCTTCGGTGGGCCGGGGAACTGGGCGAATGCCTTCCGCAACTCGTGGGCGAGGCGCATCGTCTCGACCAGTTCTCCCTGGCAGACCCCACACCCCACCACGTGCTCGATCAGCGCTGCCCCATCCTCTTCGGGGAGGGCTCGTGCGGCGTACAGAGGGATCATCTCTCGCGCCTGGTCGCAGTTCATGGCCTGAGCTCCTCGGCGAGCCTCTTCTTGGCGTGGAACATCCTCGATTTCACCGTTCCTTCTGGCACCCCCTGCACCCGAGCGATCTCCTCGTAGGGGAGTTCCTCGTAGAACGCCAGAAACACCACCTCGCGCTGTTCGGGGGGCAGGCTCGCCACCGCCCGCTGAACGCGGACCTCGCGTTCCATAGGTCCTGATGGATCGGGTTCTTCCACCCGCTCCGCAGGCAACCGCTCCCCTTTTGCCTCGCTGCGGCGGGCGTGGTACGCCTGGTGACGCGCGATCCCAAACAGCCAGGTCGAGACCTGGGATCGCCCCTCGAACGTCCCCGCCCCCTTCCACACGGAGATCATCGTTTCCTGCATTACATCCTCGGCCAAGTGGCGGTCGCGCAGCAAGGTGAACGCGTAGCGGTACACGCGGTCGGCGAACCGTTCGTACAGCTCGCGGAACGCTCCGCCGTCCCCTTGCGCCACCTTCGTCACCAGCTTTGCATCATCCACCGCCGGATTCCCTCCTCTTCGCCTGGTGCAACCCAGACACTCTACCCACTTTCATCGCTGCCCACCTCGGCTCGCGTTTCACCCCCTTTGCCGCTTGTGTGTGTCCAAGAAGAAGGGGGAGGTTCAACGCCCGGGCCGACATGACGAGGAGGAAAGGACTATGATGGCCGTGCTTGACGACCTGAGGAGGCGATGGGTATGGACAGAAACAAGCAGATTGGCTTTCTGATCGGCCTCGCAAGCGTCTTCGCGATGACGATGTTCGGTGTCGGTCAGGTGGTGCAGTTGACCCGATGGAACCTTCCCACGGCGAACGCCCTCCCGTACGGGATCGCGATCGCTGCGGACGGGAAGGTGTATTTCACCGAGTTCAATTTGGACAGGGTCGCCCAGCTCGACCCAGTAGCCAACGAGATCCGCGAGCGCGATGTGGGCCAGGGGCCGTTCGGCCTCGTAATGGGCGACACGGGTTCGGTGTACTTCACCTTGAGTCAGGGCAACGCCCTCGATCTCCTCGTGTTCATCGGAGGCGGGGCGACATGGGCTCTGCCCACCCCCGGCGCGTGGCCCGAGGTTCTCGTGTCGGCCCCCACGGGCCCGGGCAAGGTCAACCTGTGGCTCAACGAGCGGAACGCGAGCAAGGTCGCCCGGTTCGCCCCCGCCCAGGTCTTCGTAACCCTGCCCCTCATCCTTTCCCCCGCCCAACCCGCGACCCCCGTCGTCACCGCGATCGCGCCAGAGGTGACGCACGTGCCCCCGCTCGTCTACCCCGGGAACCCGATGTTGCCGCCTCCGATCGCCCTCCTTGTCCCCACGACGAGCGGCCCGTTCACGGAGTGGCAATCCATGATCACAGACGCGTACGTGGAACGGGTGGCGGTGGCCCCCGACGGGCGGGTATGGTTCACTCAAGGAGCGGCGCCGATCTCCGTTCTTGACCCCGACTCAAACACGGTCCTCCTGTACGGGGTTCCTACGGGCACCGCGGCATTCGGGGTTACCGTCGCCGGAGACGGACGAGTGTGGTTCACGGACACGGACCGGCCGGCGATCGGCGTCCTGGACCCGACCACGGCTGATGTTCGCCTGTGGCCGATCCCCGGTGGCCGCCAGCCGTTCGATCTCGCGCTCGACGACGTGGGCAACGTGTGGTTCACGGACAGGGAAGGCGATGCGGTAGGCTACCTCTCCCCAGCGCGAAACGAGATCGCCCTCTACCGAATGCCCGCTGGATCGCACCCCGTGTTCCTGTCCCTCGACAACGCGGGAAGCGTGTGGTTCACCGCCGAGCGGGGGAACTTCGTGGGAAAGCTCGCCATCGTCCCCGTGCTCGGGGAACCTCCGACGCTCCCCAGCGACGCGTTCCGGTTCCTCGGGTACGGGCTGAGCCAGCTCGGGAGCCGGGCGTCGGGCAGTGTGACCTACCTCTACGACGGGAGCGCAGGTCTGCCCGTGTGGATCTCGGTGGAGATCCTCCGAAATGGAGTTGTGCTCCCCGGGTTCGTGTCGCCGCCCGTGCGAATCGACGTCGCAGGCACGGGCACAGCGGCGATTACCGTGGAGTACCGGGGGGCCGCTGCCGCGACATCGGATGAGGTACGGTTCCTCGTGAGCCTCACCCCCGGAGGCTTGGCCCTTGCCGAGAAGCGAGTGGACTTCCCGACGACCTGGACCCCGTAGATCTTCGTAGGGAGCAGAAGACCGACCCGCGCCGCCGCGCCCGGGTCGGTCGCTTCTTCAGCACCTGCTACGCGGTTCAGCGTGCTTAGCGGCGTCCGACGCTGACCACATAACGACTGAGGACGGGGAACAGGCCGAGCCCCACGACAAGCAGCCCCGCCGTGATGAGAGTGAACCTCGCGAGAGACAGGTCCGCTACGCCGGTCACGAACCTCATTCCTTCCGCCATGTACGTAAGGGGGAACGCCCGGCTGAGGTTCCGCAGGAACGCAGGCAGAAACTCGATCGGAAAGTACACGCCGGCGAGGAAGAGCATGATCTGGGCGACAATGCTCGCCACGGTGCTCGCGCTGCTCGGGCGCCGCACGAGGAGAGCGATCAGCGTGCCGAGGCCCATCGAACCCAAAGTGGCTGCGATGACGAACAGGGCGTACAGTGCCCAGTTGACGTCGAACTGAACCCGGAACAGGATCACGGCAAGGCCCAGTGTGACCGATGTGGAGAGAAACCCGGCCACGAGCCTCACGCCGGCGATGGCGGCGAGCAGGGCGGTGGGGGACATCGGAGTCACGAGGAGGCGATCGAGAAGCCTCCGCTCCTTCATCTGGGTGATCCGTCCCGACACGGCGAGGAGCCCGGACATGAGAACCGAGAACGCCATGATCCCCGGCACGACCATGCTGAACCAGCCACTGCCCAATGCTCGCCCGACGTTCGCCCGGTCCACCCGGACCACAGGGGCCAACCCCTGCCGGCGCAGGTCCATCTCCGCCGTGATCCCCTGCGCCACCTCGGCCAACGCGTACGCCTCCTGAACCCGGGTCGGATCCTGGAGGAAAAGGAGGACTTCCCCGTCCCACACCAACCCCAGGCCAAGCACTCGCTTCGCGATGTCGGCCTCGAGTGGGGCGCGATCCTCATACCGGCGCACCGTCACCGTGTTCTGGGAGGCGAGAACCTCATCGAGCACTGCATCACGTTCCCCGACCAGAAGGAGGCCCAGCGTAACCTTCTCCGGGCCTTCGACCCCTCCCCACACGAACCCAAAGATGAGGATGAACACAACCGGGAAGAACAAAGTGAAGAACAGCGCGATCTTGTCCCTCAGGAATACGACGGTCTGCGTCCTAAGAAGCTCCCCGAACGCCTTCATCGGGCCACGTCCCACCGCAGGCGCCGCGCGGCCACAGCGGCGGAAAAACCTGTCCAGCCGAGGGGTACGAGAAACGTCAGGGGGAGAGGAAGGGTGACCTGCCCCGTTCCGAGGGAGAAGCGGAGCCCCTCCGCGAGGTAGCTCAACGGGTTGAGGTAGAGGATGACCCGCAGAAAGAGCGGCAAGTCCGCCACAGGGAAGAACAGACCGCTCAAGAACATGATCGGCATGTTGACGAGGTTGGCGATGGCCATCCCCGATTGGGCCGTCTTGGCGAGCGAGGCAATGAGGAACCCGAACGCGAGGAACGTGATCGCAGCCAGAACAAGGTAGAGAACGGCCAGAGGCTGGGCAAACGTGACCGTGGCCCCGAACCCCACCCGGCCGACGAGGACGAGGAGGGTGAACTGGAGGACGCACATCGCGAGATACCCCAACGCAAAGCCGGCCAGGTACTGCGGAACGCGGAGCGGCGTAACCCAGTACCGGCGAAGGATCTTCAGGTCACGTGAGAAGAGGATCGCCCCCGACACGCTGAACAGCCCGCCCACGAAGAACGCCATGAGGACGATCCCGGGAAGGAGGAAGTCCACGTACGCCACCGGAGCGCCGGCCTCCCCGACCCATTCCGTGCGGACCGCCATCGCGGCGTCTGGCTGGTAGAGACCACCCAGGGTGAGGAGGTCCCGGTTCAAGCGCGCCAGCACCCTCTCCACGACATCCACCACCATTCTTGAGGCGGCGTTCGTACCGTTGAAGTACACCTGAAGTGCGGCTGGGGAGCCGGATCCCGTCATCGCCGCCATCGCGGCATCGCTGAACCCAGGCGGGATCACGATCAGCGCTGCGAGACCCCCGAGCCGAACGGTCTCCTGTTCCCGAGCCACGAACCGCTCCTGGTCCTCCCCCACGGGAGGCTGACGCAGGGTGAGAAGGGGTTCCTGGCCCGGTTGGGGAGGGACAGAGAGCGAGACAAACACCTCCTCCACGACGAACGCGAATCCACCAGTCTCCCGGTCCGCGTTCACGAGCGCCACGGTGAAGTTCATCTTCCCCTCCTGCCCCAGCTGCCCAAACACGAGCGCCAGCAGAGACAGGAGAAGAAGCGGGAACACGACGAACCAGAACAGGGTCTCTCGCTCCCGCAGGGCAGTGACGAGTGAAACCCAGGCCAATCGGAAGACCCTTCTCACTCGCGGAGCCTCCGCCCGGTGAGAGAAAGGAACACATCCTCCAGGTTCGGTTGGCGTACGACCATGTTCCTCAACGGAACCTGCTTCTCGCGAGACCACCGCAGCAGCGCGTCCAGCGCCCCCACGAGGTCGGAGGTCTTCAGGGTCGCTGTCGCTCCGTCACGCTGAATCTCGCCCGCAAGACCTGCCCACGCCCCGGGCGCCAGATCGGGAGCGTCGAACTCAATCCATGTGTCCTGGCTCAGCTGCGCAGTGAGCTCGCGCGGCGTGCCGTCGGCGATCACGCGCCCGTGGTCCATGATGCACACCTCGTCCGAGAGGGCTTCCGCTTCTTCCATGTAGTGGGTGGTGAGAACAATCGTTTTCCCCTCTCCCTTCAGCCGCTCGATGATCGCCCAGATGTTGCGGCGGGCCTGGGGATCAAGCCCGGTGGTCGGCTCGTCGAGGAACACAAGATCCGGGTCGTTGATGAGGGCCGCACCGAGGGCGAGACGCTGCTTCTGCCCGCCGGAGAGGTGCCGAACCAAAGCCCCTGCCTTATCCTCGAGCGAGACCTCGGCCAGGACTTCGGTCACCGGGCGGGGCCGATCGAAAAACGACGCGAACAGGTGGAGGACCTCCCGCACCTTGAGGTAGGGCTCGAACCCCCCCTCCTGAAGGAGAACTCCCATCCGGCCCTTCGAAACCGCCGTCACCCGACGCACCCGGGTCCCGAACATCTCGATCTCGCCGGAGTCCGCGTCGCGAATCCCCTCGAGGATCTCCAGGGTCGTCGTCTTGCCCGCCCCGTTCGGGCCAAGAAGGGTGAACACGGTACCGGCGGGAACAGAAAACGAAACCCCATCCACAGCTTGGACGCCACCGTAGCTCTTCCTCAGATCCCGTACCGCGAGCAGCAGCTGTTGCCCGTTCGACACCTACACCCCCTTTGGCCATCACCCCCGAGCAGAGGCGGATCGGTGCGGATTGTAACCTGGTCAGGCCAAGGAGGAGCGCCGATCCCCGCGAAGGCGTGAAAGAACAGAAGGCTGCAACGGCCCGGTATAATGCGACCGACAGAGGAGGAGGGGACGGCCATGGACGAGGAACGTCGGCTGAGCGCGATCCTGATCACCGACATCGTCGGGTACACCCTCCTCGGCCAAACGAACGAGGACCTGTCGCTAAAACTCCTGGAGGAACACGACGCGCTTCTCCGCCCGCTCTTCGCTTCGCATGGCGGGCGGGTAGTCAAGGCGATGGGTGATGGGTTTCTCGTCGAGTTTCCCAGCGCCCTCCAGGCGACCCGGTGTGCGATCGCGATCCAGGAGACCCTTCACGAGCGCAACGCCGCTCAGCCTTCTGAGCGACGCATCCGGATCCGGATCGGGGTCCATGTCGGGGACGTTGTGCATCGCCAAGGCGACCTGTTCGGTGACGGTGTGAACGTCACCTCGCGCATCGCCCCCCTCGCCGAGCCCGAGGGAGCTTGCATCTCCGCCCAGGTGTACGACCACGTGTGGAACAAGGTCCATCTCCCCCTGGCCAGCATGGGCAAACGGGCCTTGAAGAACGTCCGTGTACCGACCGAGGTGTACTGCGTGGTGTTCCCGTGGTCGCGGGTGCGACCCGAAGGGCCACGGCCGACGGACCGCACGCGAATCGCCGTCCTGCCCCTCACGAACATCAGCCCAAAGCCTGGAGACGCCTTCTTCGCGGATGGGATGACCGAGGAGCTCATCTTCACCCTGTCCAAGATCCGCGGCCTCCGCGTGATCGCCCAGACCTCCGTCATGAAGTACCGCGGGACTCAGAAGTCGATCGCGGAGATCGGACAGGAGTTGCGCGTGGCGACGGTCCTCGAGGGCAGCGTGCGGAAGGTGGACGACCGGGTGCGGATCAACCTCCAGCTCATTGACGCTCAGACCGAAGAACACATCTGGTCAGAAGCGTACGACCGCAAGCTCGAAGACGTGCTGGACATCCAGAGCGAGGTCGCGCGGAAGGTAGCGGAAATGCTCGAGGTGAAGCTCCTCGCGGGCGAGGAACAACGTCTCCAGGCGAAGGCGGCACGGGACGTAGACATTTACATGCTGTACCTGAAGGGTCGCCACTTCTGGAATCAGCGATCAGAGAGCGGCCTCAAGCGAGCAATCGAGATCTTCCAGGACGTCATCGCGGCCGACCCGAACTACGCCCTCGCCTACGCCGGGCTGGCAGACTCCTACAGCGTGCTCGCCAGCCGCGGGCACCTCCCTCTCCACGAAGCCCTCCCCAAGGCGAAGGAAGCCGCGTCCAAGGCCCTTGAACTCGACGAGGATCTCGCCGAGGCGAACGCTTCTCTAGCTCTCATCGAATGGCTATTCGAACATGACCTGGAGAAGGCGGCCGCCCGGTTCAAGAAGGCGATCGAGCAGAACCCGAACTACGCCACCGCCCGACACTGGTACGCGAACCTGCTGAGCGACCTCGGCCGAACATCGGAGGCCCTCGCCGAGATGAAGCGCGCCCTGGCGCTCGACCCCCTCTCTCCGAACATCAACATGGCCCTGTCCGCCACCCTCTGGGAGTCCGGGCAGTTCAGCGAAGCCCTCGACCAGCACCGCCGGGCCCAAGCCCTCGCCGCCGACTTCGTTGAAGGCCACCTCTCGCTGGCCTCGGTGCTGCAGACCGCAGGAAAGTGGGCGGAGGCGGAGGCGGAGTTGAACAAGGCGCTTGACCTCGATCCCAATAGCAGCACGGTGCGTCGAGCGTTCGCGGAGCACCTCGTGTGCTTGGGACGGTTCGACGAGGCCCTGGAGACTCTTCACAAGGTCCTCGTCATGGAGCCGGATTCCCCAGTCGTCAACCACACCTACGGCCGAGCCCTCGCCCTCTCCCGACAGTACGAGGAAGCGGTCATCCAGCTTCTCCGCACACTCGACCTCAACCCTGAAGGATTCGACCCCTTGCTGACCCTGGGCGAGGTGTACACCCTCCTCGGGCGGTACGAGCAAGCTTTGGAAGCGTTTCGGCAGGCGGAAGCCAGACTCGCGCCTAAGGACCGGCTCCGAACGGAGATCCAGGCGTTCCGGGTTGTAACCTACGCTGGGATGGGCGAGACCACAACCGCCGAGGAGAACTTGAAGACGCTTGAGAACAAAGGCTCCGGACTCGGACACGCGTTCCTGGTCGCCAGCGCCCACTTCGCCCTCGGACATCTCGACGAAGGCCTGGCCTGGCTCGAAAGATCCTATCAGGCACGCGATCCTGGGCTACGCCTTCTCAAGGTGCATCCATGGTTCGACAGCGCGCGCTCGGACCCGCGGTTCCAGGAGTACCTCGTGAAGATGGGTTTCCCCGAAGGGGAACAACCCGTAACCGTCTCCTCGCGACCGAAGCCAACGGGGTAGCAGATTCCCCTGCCACTCGTTGTGCCGAAGGCGGAGTTGGCGGACACTGCCGAGCCCAAAGCCAGACGCCCTGCCCGGAGGTACTGCTGGACATGAACCAAACCGTGGTTGCCGTAAGGAGAGCTCACAGCTACGACGAGTCGGAGACCCGATCTGCCGTCGCGGCTGTGCTCGCCGACATCGGGGGACTCCCCGCAATCGTCCGACCGCGGGCGAAGGTATTCGTGAAGGTCAACCACCTCTCGCCGCCGTCTCCCCCTGAGCGAGGGATCATCACCCACCCCTCGTTCACAGCGGCGGTGCTCACCTTCCTCAAGGAGATCACCCCCCACATCACGGTAGGGGACGACCTCCATCCCTCCACGCCGGACGGATTCGAGGTCTCTGGGCACCGAACGGTGTGCGATCGGCTCGGAGTGCGCCTCGTCAACCTGCGCGAAACGGGGTTCGTCCGCGTTCCGTGGAACGGGGCCGTCCTGAAGGAGATCTACCTCGCCCGCGAGGTGGTCGAAGCTGACGTGATCGTCAACCTCCCCAAGCTGAAGACGCACTCCCTGACCCTGTTCACAGGCGCGGTGAAGAACCTGTACGGCACGATCCCAGGCGGGTTGCGGGTTGCATTCCATGGGCAATACAAGAACCCGCCCGAGTTCAACCAGGTGCTCGTGGACATCTTTGCCGCAGCTCGGCCCCACCTGACGATCATGGACGGGATCGTGGCGATGGAGGGACCCGGCCCCGCCAACGGCGCCCCCCGCGATCTGGGCGTGGTCCTCGCCAGCAAGGACGCGGTGGCCGTGGATGCCGTAGCGTCCCGGATCATCGGGCTTGAACCCCTTGCGGTCGGTACGACCCGCTACGCCACCGGGCTCGGCCTGGGTGTGAGCAGCTCGGACGAGATCCAAGTTGTAGGTGTACCCATCGCATCCGTCGCTGTGCCCAGGTTCAAACTCCCGCCGATCCAAGCGGGAGAGATCGTGGGCCGCGCCCCCCGGTTCCTCGCCCGGTGGGTCACCCGTCAGCTCACCGTCCATCCACGGGTGGTAGCCAGGCAGTGCGTGGGGTGCGCTGCGTGTGCCCAGATCTGCCCGACCGGAGCTGCCACTGT
>JAGUVP010000068.1 GCA_020062805.1 Candidatus Bipolaricaulis sp. | reverse complement strand
CGGATGGCTTTCATCTCCCCTCCTCTAGCCAGGACGGGCTAGTACTCGAACCGGTACTTGAGGTCGAGGTTGTATGTCGTCGTTCCTTGCAGGACATCAAGCCGCCGACTCATCCCCGACTGCAACAGCAGGTGGTCGCTGATCTGATACTCGATGAACAGGTCACGCTCGGCCTCTGACGAGAGGCCCTGTGCGTAACGGACGTACAGATCCTGCCCGAGGTACTTGCCCACGCCGATGAGCGTGGATGTTTCGCCGGTCGTCGCGACACGGCCGCTCTCGATGTCGAAGGTGTCGACGATGTTCAGCTCGGCGGCGATCTCCCGCTCGAGCAGATTGAAACCGGCAGCGATCGACGCATCCCGCAAGCCACCGCCGACCGGCGTCTCCGCCGCGTCGGGCGCCAACCCGAGCAGCAGTCGCTCGATGTTGGCGCGACTGTAGCCGCTCTCCGACTGGAACTCAATCTGCGGCTGGTCGAGATTGCCGGTCACCAACACCGTGATCTTCTCCAGACGCCGGCCCGCATAGGGGCTCTCGGAATGCACGCGTACAGTGGTCTCGGCGGTCATCTCCACGCGTGGCACCACACCGACTTCGCGGCTGAAGTCGAGTCGACCTCTGACGACGCGAAAATCGTTGTTGAACACCGGCAGGCGGCCGCTGTCGATGTCCATCGAGCCCCGCAGGTACATCCCGTCCAGGTCGCGCACCAAATCAACGTCGCCGCTCATCGCCAGCTCCATGGCGCGATTCTCGATCAGCGTCGTGCGCGGCGGACCAACCAGGTGCAGGTCCGCGAGCCAGTCCGGCGCCAGCGTGGCGACGCGCGGATCGGTCAGCGAGGGCTTCTCCGAGAAATCTCCCGTGTAGCGTGCCTGGATGACCTCCAGGTCGCCGGTGAACTTGGGCACCATCACGCTGTCCGGGCCAACCTTGACACCGGTCAGGCGAACGTTGCGCGACTTGACGATGGCGCGCAATTCGGGGATCGACGCCACGAGAAACCGGTCCGCCGCCAGTTCGACAGCGAAGTCGGTCAGCATCAGCCCATGGAACCGCAGCGCGGCCTCGCCGCTGAAGGTGCCGCGGGCGCCTTCGCGGCCTCGGATCTCACGCAGCCGCAGGTAGTCACCGTCCCAGGTGGCTCGCACCGAGACATCTTGGTAGATCTCCTCCAGCCCCTTCAGCACGCAGCGGCCCTCCTCGATCCAGCCACTGCCCGAGAAGAGGGGGTGCTCCAGCGGCCCCGCGGCAACGACCGTCATGCCGCCGCGACCGCCACTCTCGATGAAGGCGTTCGTAGCCTGGGCAAGCGGCCCTAGATCGCTGCCGTCAGGAATGGTCAGTTCCATGCGGAACGGCCCTTCAGGCGGCGTCACCGGCTCCGAGAGAAAATCGGCCTTGAGCGGGATGTCGAACCGACCGTTGAGCGTCAAGGCGCCCTGCCGGCCGGTCAGATCGGCGAGCGTCAGTCGGTCGTTCACCAGCTCGAGCCGCCCGCTCAATGTGTCGAGGTGGAGCCAGTGGACGTGAAACGGCGCGCTGGCGATCGTACCGGTGACATGGGGGGACCGCGACGTGCCCGCCACGCGCAACTGGGCGGCAAAGCGGCCCGCGATGCGATCGAGGGCGGGAATCTTGAACTGGTCGATGAACGCCCAGTCGGCCTCCGCGATGGCCAGCTCGACGGCGAGATCGGCGCCCGGCCAGAAGTCTGCGAGTCGGCGTGCGCCACGATGTGAGACCAGACCAGACGCTCTGAGGCGGCCGTGGTTGGTCCGCAGGTCGAGCGTGGAGATGGCGAGTGTGTCTTGCGCCAGGGTCGCGCTCACGTGAAGCGAATCGAGACGGGCCAGCTCGAATTGCGAGCCGGTCAGGTCAGCGGCCACCGCGAACACTGGTCGTCCCAGGGTGCCGACGACGGCGGCGGCGGCCGTCAAGTCGCCCTCCAGGCGCAGTTGCTGCGGCAAGAAAGGGTTGAGCAAGCGCAGATCGAACCGCTCGAGCACGACCGCGCCGTCCACGGTGCCGGTCGCTCCGTCAGTGATCCCATGCGCCCGCAGCGACCCGAGCTCCGAAATGAGGCGCCCATCTCGCAGCTCATATCCTGACGGTGCCCAGCGGAACTCCACCGGTGCCTCGGTCTGCCAGCGCGTGCCCTCGAAGTCGATG
>JAGUVP010000050.1 GCA_020062805.1 Candidatus Bipolaricaulis sp. | reverse complement strand
CCCTCCTGCTTGGGGAGCAACCGGGGGTGAGGATCGAGCTGGAGAAGGGGATCCCTGCCGGAGCCGGCCTCGGAGGGGGGAGCTCCGACGCTGCGGCGGTGCTTGTCGGACTGAACGAGCTTTTCTCTTTGGGCAAGTCGCTCGGCGAGCTCCAGGGGATTGGGGCAGGCCTCGGGGCCGACGTTCCGTTTTTCTTGGGACCCAGCCCGGCGTGGATCGAAGGGATTGGGGAGAAGATCACCCCGGTTGACGTCGCGCTTCCCGCCGCGTTCCTCGTCCTCGTCCCGCGCTTCCATTGCCCGACGCCGGAGGTGTACCGAGCGTTCGACGGTCTACATCTTCCGCTCTCCCCTCCTTGGCTCGGTGGGGCTGCTCGGGAAGACATGACCTTCACGAACGACTTGTGGCCGGCGGCAGTCCACCTCTACCCCGAGCTCCGCCGAGTCCGCGACCTCCTCTCCAATGTGGCCCGGGGGGTGGTGGCGATGACTGGTTCTGGATCAGCCCTATTCGCTCCGTTCCCCTCCCGCGTTGAGGCCGAGGACGCAGCCGACCGGCTTCGCTCCCGATTCACGGGAGAGATCTTCGTTGCATCGCCAAGTGCCTGGGGATACCGTATCCAGCGATGAGGATCGCCATCGACGGGCCAGCGGCGGCAGGAAAGACGACCCTTGCCCGTTCCCTCGCCGAGGCCCTCGGGTACCTGTTCGTCCCCACAGGGGCGATGTACCGTGCGGCAGCCCTTGCCCGCCAACGCCAGATCCCATTGGAATCGATGGAGATCTCCGTGGAAGCGGGGGGGCGGGTCTCTCTCTGCGGAGAGGACGTGACGGATGTGCTGTCCCGTCCTGACCTCGACGAGATGTCGTCGCGGATGGCCGTGGACAGCCGGATTCGGCGACGCCTCGTAGAGATCCAACGGCGAATCGCCGCGAACGGGAGCGTGGTGATGGAGGGGCGGGACATCGGTACGGTGGTCCTCCCTGACGCTGAGCTGAAGATCTTCCTCTGGGCGACGGAAGAGGAGCGGGCCCGGCGGCGGCACGAGGATCAGGGTGGAGAGTTTGCGGAGATCTTGGCCGGCATTCGACGGCGGGATGAGCGCGATTCCACCCGGCCGGACTCGCCCCTGCGCGAGGCTTCGGATGCGGTGGTGGTGGACACAACGGGGAAGCGTCCCGCCGAGGTTCTGACGGCGGTGCTGGAGCTCGCGGAGGAGCGCCGTGCGCGTCTGGCTCGCTGACCGGATCCGTGACGTGGCGTATGGGCTGTTGGTGGCCTTGTTCTGGCCGGTGGTGGTGGTGGTCTTCCGGCTGTCCGTGCGAGGCGGGCATCACCTGCGCGGAGGCGGGGTGCTCGTTGCCCCCCATCGTTCGTACTGGGACACGGTCCTTCTGGGCGTGGCCTGCGGCCCGTTCCGGCGGATTACGTTTCTCGCGCGACATGGACTCCTCCGAAATCCTGTTCTCGGACCGCTTGTGCGGCTGTTCGCCGTGCCGATTGATCGCGAAGCGTTCGGGATCGCCGACTTCCGTCGGGCGCTCGCGGCTGCCGAGCGGGCACGCTTCCTGGGGATCTTCCCCGAGGGCACGACCCGACCGGGAGCGCAGCCCAAGCCAGGAGCCGTTCGGTTCGCCGAGCGACTGGACCGTCCCCTGATTCCGGTGAACATCGTGGCTCGTGGCCCGTACCCGCCGCAGCGCTTCCTGCGGATCCCGGTCAGGTTCCCCCGGATCGAAGTCCGGATTGGCCCTCCCGTCACGGTGGCCGAACTGAACCGCGGTTTCCCGCCAAGTGTTCCCCGTTCCGAACGTCACCGCGTTCTCGCCGAGCGGCTGATGGACCTCATCCACGCGGCGTGATTTGAGCCTCCCCTAGGGCGGGGATAAGATCCTCGTGTTTGCCCACGCGGGGTTCGCCGTGTGACTCGCATTGTCGCGGGCCCGAAAACGGGGAAACCAACAGAGGTGGTTTCGGTATGGTGGAGTGGATCGAGATGGAAGAGGCGCTCGATGAGAGCGACGTGCGGCTGTTCAGCCGCGGGGACACGGTGCGAGGCCGTGTGGTTCAAGAAGCAGGTCAGGACATCCTTGTGGACATCGGGTACAAGTCCGAGGCCGTCCTCCCCAAACGCGAGCTTGCCCCCCATCGTGAAGTGGCTCAGCCGGGAGAAGAGATCGACGTTCTCATCACCTACATCGATGAGGAGAACGGTACAGTGTTCATCTCCGAGCGGCAGGCCTACTTCGCGAAGCGCTACGGCGAACTGGAACGGGCCTACAAGATGGGCGCCTCCGTCCCGGGTGTGATCCTCGACGAGGTTGGGGAGGCGGGGTACAACGTCAGCCTGGGTGGCATCCGCGCCTTCCTCCCTGCCTCCCATCTCGGGAAGGGCATCTCCACCAAGATCGATCGATTGAAGGGCAAGGACCTCGAGTTCCGGATCATCGAGTTCTCCCGCCGCAACCGGAATATCGTCGTCTCCCGCCGCGAGTTCCTGAAGGAGTTGGAGGAGAAGGAGCGTGACGCGTTGTTCGCCACCCTCACTCCGGGAACTGTGGTCGAGGGGACGGTGAAAAGCGTCGTGGACTTCGGGGTATTCGTGGACGTGGGAGGGCACGACGGCCTTGTCCATCGTACCGAGATCTGTTGGAAAGACGTCCCCGTACCGCCTCCTGAGAAGTTCGAACCGGGTCAGAAGGTCCAGGTGATGGTGCTCGAGGCGGATCGAGAGGAGGGGCGGATCTCCCTGTCCATGAAGCGGTTGCGCCCCGATCCGTGGCAGGGGATCGTCGAGCGCTATCCCTCGAAAGCGCGGATCAAGGGCAAGGTCGTCTCCGTGACCGACTTCGGCGCGTTTGTCGAGCTCGAAGAGGACGTGGAGGGGCTCATCCACATCTCGGAGCTCTCGTGGACCACCCCGAAACACCCCAAGGACGTGGTGAGCGAGGGTGACGAGGTGGAAGTGGTGACCCTCACCGTGGACGCTGATCGGAAGCGGATCAGCCTGTCCCTGCGCCGGGCTCTGCCCGATCCGTGGGACGACGTCGGGCACCGCTACCCGCGGGGCGCGCTCGTGGAGGGCAAGGTCACGAACATCACCGACTTCGGGGCGTTCGTGGAGCTCGAGCAGGGAGTGGAGGGCCTCATCCATATTTCGGAGATCTCCTGGCAACGGGTGGGACACCCCAAGGAGGTCCTCGAACCCGGGCAGAGCGTTCGTGCGATCGTGCTCAAGGTGGATGAAGAGGAACGACGGATCAGTCTCTCGCTGCGCGCGCTGCAGCAGGATCCATGGGAGGAGTTCCTCGAGCAGTACTCCGTGGGTTCGGTCGTGTCTGGGCCCATCACCCAGATCAAGGACTTCGGGGCGTTCGTCCGCATCACCCCGGCGGTAGAGGGACTAATCCACGTGTCGGAGATCTCGCCCGACCGCATCGCCAGCCCCTCCGAGGCACTCCGACTGGGAGAAGAGGTATCGGCGAAGATCATCGGAATCAACGAGTCCAAGCGCCAGGTGCGCCTCTCGATCAAGAAGATCTCCGAGGACGTCGAGGACGTGGAGAAGGATCGGTTCCTCACCCCTCAGGCCGGGCGCGAGACGTTCACGCTGCGGGAGAGGCTGAAGGGTCTGACCGAAGAGGAGACGGAGTAGGTTCGAGCGCCACGACCGCTGCCGCGTAGCGCGCGGTGTGGGTCAGAGATACGGGGTAGAAACGGCCCTGCCAGACGAGGCAGGGCCGTTTCCCTTTCGTGACGAGCTCGATCTCGCGGAACGGAACAGCACGGCCGATCGCTTTGCAGAACGCCTCTTTCGCCGCGAACCGGGCCGCCAACCGTTGGGCGGCGAGCGGAGGAGAGGAGCGTGCGTAGGCGAGCTCGGCCTCGGTGAACAGACGCCGCAATCGCTCCATACCTTTGCGCTCGACGAGGGCGGAGATGCGGGCGACCTCGACGAGGTCCACGCCTAGAGCGAGCATCGCCGGAGGCGAGATCTCTCTGCGGCGAGGATCGCCTCCACCCTCGCTACCGCTCGATCGAGCACGTCGTTCACCACGAGGTAGTCGAACTCCGGGATGTGGCGTACCTCCTCGTCAGCGATTGCCAACCGGGCGGCGAGCGTCGCGTCCGTTTCCGTGCCGCGGCCGCGGATGCGGCGCACCAGTTCGTCGCGGCTCGGGGGGACGAGGAACACGAGGACCACCGGGTGAGGGAGATCAGCGCGACGGAGGGCGAGCGCGCCCTGAACCTCGACGTTGATGACCACATCCCGACCTGCGATAAGCCGCGCTGTGACCTCCCTGCGGGGCGTCCCGTACCTGTGCCCGCCGTACGTGGTCCACTCGAGGAGATCCCCGACCTCGACCCTCCGGTCGAACTCCGTGTCGGATACGAAGTGGTAGTCGTGGCCATCCTTCTCGTCGGGGCGGCGGGGACGGGTGGTGGCGGACACGGAGAACGCGAGGCCGGGATCCCGACGAAGGATCTCCGCGATGACCGACGACTTCCCGGCACCGGACGGGCCCGCGATCACGAGAGCGATTCCGTGCCCTTCCTGCACCGTCCAGCTTTTCGGAAGGAAGTCCTTCATTCGACGTTCCGGGCCTGTTCCCGGATCCGATCCACCGTAAGTCGGATCATCCCTGCCACCTGAGCCAGGTCCGCCGATCGGGCCTTGGCAGACAGCGTTCCCGCCTCGCGCCCCATCTCCTGGGCGAGGAAATCCAGCTCTCGCCCCACTGGGACCACGGCGCCGAGGAGTTCCGTGAACCGGGCGAGGTGGCTCGTCAGCCTGTCCAACTCCTCCTGGACATCACTCCGCTCCGCCCACAGGACGAGTTCGGTCGCGATCCGTACCGGATCAGCCTCGACCTTCAGCTCTTCAATCCGTGAAGCAATCCGGGCTCGTGCCTCGTTGAGGGCGTGCGGGGCCAGGCGCTCGGCCTCCGCGACCGCCGCGCGGAGCTGATCGGCCTCACGGG
>JAGUVP010000189.1 GCA_020062805.1 Candidatus Bipolaricaulis sp. | reverse complement strand
GTACACCTGCACCCGGAGGGCACGAATGCGGGAGAAGCACACCTGAACGACCCGGATAGAGTTGTGCCGGGTCGCCCCTGCCGTGCGGCAGACGAGGCGTCGGGAGCGAGCGCGGCACGGGCGCCGACCCCGAGGGCGAGCCCTGAACCTACAACCAGGGAGCGAGGATGTCGTCGGTCAGGCTGTCGGGGTGGCCGATGAACCGGATGATCCCCTGCCGATCGAGGAGCACCGTCCGGGGGATGGACTCGATACCGTACTGATGGGCCACGGCCCGCCCCTCGGTGAACGAGGCCCACAGGTTGATGAACCCGCGAATGGCGTACATCTCCAGGAACCGCGCCGCGTCTTCGCGCCGGTAGTCCAGGCTCACGGCCACCACCTTCAGCCCCGACGCCTGGTGCTTCTGGCGAAGGGTCTCCAGCTTGGGAACCGACGTCTGACACGGCTTGCACCAACTGGCCCAGAAGTCGAGGATCACCGGACAGCCGCGGAGCGAGGAGAGGCTCACCGGAACGCCGGAGAAATCGGGAAGGGCGAAGTCCGGGGCGCGCTGCCCGATCTGGTGGCCCACTTCGATCCCCACCAGGGAGGTCGTGCTGAGGGGAGGGCAACTGGGTTCAGCCGCCCGAACGAGGGGCTGCGAGGATCCCCACAGCCCCGTCGCCAGGCCCACGCTGAGGCCGAAAGCCACTGCCACGAGCCCAGTTGTGAGCACTCTCATCCGCACAGGCCGCTCCCGGTTCATGGGCACAACGCTACCCGCTACACGGTGGAACTCCAATGGATCGCTGGCGGAAGCGCCGTGGACGCGGCGCCCAACGCGGCCAGTTGCGGACCAGGACCAAGAAGGTCAGAATCGATCGCGCCTCACATGGGGCTGCATCGGAGGGATGGGTGAGCGGACGAAACCGCCGGTCTTGAAAACCGGTGAGCGCAAGCTCCGTGGGTTCGAATCCCACTCCCTCCGCCAAAGGGACAGTCGCAAGTCCCAAGTCGCAAGTCAGCAGGCGACCCGGACCCTCGACTGGCGGACTTGGGACCTGTCTGTTCAGGGTGCCCGGCTCTCAGGGTGCCGGTCGGAAGGGCCGATGCCCCACGTCCTCGGGTCGGGTGGTCGTGTTCGCGTGTACCATCGGGCCCATGATCCTCCGGGCGGCGTTGATTGACATGGACGGCACGATCTGGGACACCCCGGTGCGGATCGCCGCTGTGCGCGAACAGCTCGGACTCTCTCAGGATGGTCGGCCGATCCTGCATGGCATCGCCGAGCTGCCCCGTTCCCAGCGGGCGCAGGCGATCGCGATCCTCGAGGCACACGAGCGCGAGGGGGTCGAGCGTGGCAGCCTCCGGCCCGGTACGCACGAACTGCTCGACTTCTTCCGTCTCAGGGGCGTGAAGTCGGTTCTCGTCACGAACAACTCGCGGGAGAGCACACAGGCTGTGCTAGCGCGCCACGGGCTCTCGTTCGACCTCGTGTTCACACGGGACGACGGCCCGCTGAAGCCGGATCCCGCGGCGTTCCTCGGCCCGCTCACCCGGTTGGGGGTGCCGGCCGAGGAAACGCTCGTCCTTGGGGACTCTCACTTTGATTTCCAGGCCGCACACGCCGCTAGGATCCGCACCGTAATCCTTGTCTCCCCACCGGAGTGGATGCGTCTCTACTTTCCTCCGGACACCCCCTGCCACGAGGTCCCGGACCTCCCGACAGTGCAGAGGGTTGTGGAGCGTCTGTTGGACAAAACGTAGAGGGGGGCACCCGCGCGGCGCCCCCCTCCGAATCCCCTTTGTCGGTCCCTTCTACCTACGCCACAGGCACACGGGGGCGGTCCACACAGAGCGAACCACGGCCCCGTAGCCACGGTTGAGCTCAATGTCCTCGTCGTCTACGAGGTGGATATCGAACAAGCACTGTAGGGAAGAGCACCCCGTGAGCGTCCGGTACCCCTGCGTCAGGAGGCGATCCAGCCTCAGGAGAAGGCTCTCCGCAGTATCCGACTTCCGCCCTACCCAGGCGATGATGTCCACGTCCGAGCTGGGCCGGGTACGACCGTCCATCGTGCTTCCGTACACGTACACAGCGCGAAACGTGGATCCCAGACCTGACACGTACCGGCAGAACTCCTGCGCCAGGGCGTAGCGAAACGCGGAGTGCGTCGCCGAGTCTCCCGCCCGCAAGCTGGCAAGGAACCCGGGACTATCCTGGCCCTCGCGGGCTGCAGCCGTACCCAACGCTCGGGCGAGGACCCCATCGTGGCGGATCGCTGGACCCAGGAGAAGGCTCGGGGTGCTCTCGATCACGGGAACACGCCCCGTAGACGAATTACCTCGACGATGCGCTCCAGCCCCAGCATGAACGCCGAGGTGCGCAGGGAGACGTCGTGCTTCTTCGCGTTGTCCCACACCCCTTGGAACGCACGGCGCAGGATCGCGGCGAGTCGCTCGTTCGTCTCCGCCTCCTCCCAGTAGAAGTTCTGAAGATTCTGGACCCACTCGAAGTAGGAGACGATCACCCCGCCGGCGTTGGCCAGAATGTCCGGCGCTACCACACGCCCGTGTTCCTCGAGGATCAGGTCGGCCTCGGGTGTGGTCGGGCCGTTCGCGCCCTCGACAATCACCTGGGCCTTGATCTGCTCAGCATTGGCCTCGGTGATCTGGCCTTCCAGTGCCGCGGGAACAAGCACGTCCACGTCGAGGGTCAGCACGTCGGATCCGGGAAGCGCCTGCACGCCGGCGGCGGTGTACCCGGCGATCAACCGCTGGGGCGAACGGGCGACGTACGCGAGGAGCGCGGGGATGTCGAGTCCGTTGGGGTTGTACAAGGTCCCCGACACGTCAGACACCCCAACCACCTTGGCGCCCTTCTCGTGGAGAAGCTGCGCAGCCACGGAGCCCACGTTCCCGAACCCCTGCACAGCCACCGTCGAGCCAGCGATCTTCCGCCCAAGCCGAGCCAGGAGCTCTTCGACTACAATCATCACGCCACGCCCGGTGGCCTCGCGCCGGCCGCGGGCTCCCCCGACCGCGAGGTCCTTCCCGGTGACGATGCCGTACATCGGCTCGCCGCGGAGGACCGTGGCCGTGTCCATGAACCAGTTCATGATCCGGGAGTTCGTGTTCACGTCAGGGGCCGGGATATCGTGCTGGGGGCCGACCAGGGGGAGGATCATCGCCGCGTAGCGACGGGTCAGCCGCTCCAGTTCTCCCTCGGACATTCTCGTCGGGTCGCACACGATCCCGCCCTTGCCCCCACCCAACGGGATGTCCACCACCGCGCACTTCCACGCCATCCACCCCGCGAGAGCCTTCACCTCGTCCATCGTCACGGACGGGTGGTAGCGGATCCCGCCCTTGTACGGCCCCCGCACCGAGGAGTGCTGGACGCGGTACCCAGTGAACACCTCGATCCGGCCATCGTCCATCCGTACTGGAACGGAGACCTCGATCACCCGCTCCGGGCGTTTCACCATCTCCAGCGTGTCCGCAGGGTACCCCAGCTTCTCTCCCGCCAGGTCCACCTGGGCCCGGAACATCTCGTAGGGGTTCACCTCGGTCTCTTTCAGAGCGCGTTCCACTGTGGCTTGTGCCTGCCTAGCCTGTTCAGGCGTCATTCGGTTCGACCTCCTTGGGATAGAGCCTAGGGAACTCGTGGGAGGCACACACTGCCACAGACAGGGGATGGTCAGTTTCGTTTAGCGAAGCCCTGCGCCCTTCTGGGCGATGGACCGCCCTGCCCAAAGACACACAGGTGTGACCACTGTGAGCACTGCTCGCCATGTCAAAACACACTAGTTGGGGTCGTTGCGTGTCGGCATCGAGCATCTTCTGTGACAAGACGTGATGTGTCAGAATCCGGGCTAATCTTCTGTCAGTCTTGATTTACCTGAACCTGGGTTCCGTCCATCGTTGGGAAGATGGAGATGACGAACCGCAGAAAAGAGAACTTGATCGCTGAGGTGGAATCCCTTCCCGGGACGCTTGTCGTGAACCACCACCAGGGCGACCTGATCTTCCAGGATGGGGCGTTCGCAGCTGGAGTCTACCTCGTGTCGGAGGGCCTGGTAATGGTAGGTGGCTACGCGCCGGACGAACCGCGGGCCGTGGCACTGGCCGGGCCGGGTGACCTGCTGGGCTTGGAGGCGTGGAGGTCCGCGACTCCGCCTCGATACGAGGGATTCGCCCGTGCCCTGACCCCAACAACCCTGCTCTTCGCCACCGCGGACGCCTGGTCACGGGCCCTGGACCGTCAACCGTTCCGTGATCTCGTCCTGTCCGCACTCGCCGAGCTCGTGCTCGACCGGCGGACCCTCGCCCTGCACCGCGACCGGCCAGAGCGTTCCCTGGCGTGGACACTCCTACGCTGGGGCGAGAGGTTGGACGATGGAAACCGGGTACGGTTGACGGTTCCCGCGGCAGTCCTTTCCTCCATTCTCAACCTATCGCGAAGCGCGCTGCGCCAGGCTGCGACTCGCCTTGCAGAACTCGACGCTGCCCAACAGGTGAACGGGCACATCGTGGGCGATCTGAGCCGACTGCAGGGGTTGCTGGAGGAGAGCGTTACAGCGTCTGCTCGATGATGGTACGGTAGAGCTCGGGCGTCCGGGCGATGTCCTCAAGCTTCCCGCGGGACAGGATCTCGAACCCCCAGCGATGGGTATCGATGAGATCTCGTTCACGAAACCGGCGCAGCACGCGCATCAGGGTTTCCAGGGAGATGCCGAGAAGCTCGGCCATCGTCTGCCGAGTGATGGGAAACTCCAGACGCACGGTGCCGTCGGATTCCGGCACACCGTACTTGTTGGCAAGTGCGAGGAGGAGGAGCGCGAGGTTACGGTCCACCGATTCGGTGGCCTCGCGCGTGAGCTTGAACTCGAGCATCGTCACCTCACGGGCAAACCACCTGCAGAGGTCAAACAGGGCCTGAGGGTGGTGCTGCAGGAACGCCCGCAGCCGGCTCGTCTCGAAGAACAGCAGCGAGGAGCCCACAATCGTTCGCGCGTACTGGAGGTTGACAGGGTTCCCACCGAGGAAGAACGCCTCCAGGCCGTACCACTCGCCGGGGGCCAGGAAGCGGAGCACGCGCTTCTCGTGGCTCTGCGGCGCGTGTTTGCCAATGGCCACGAGCCCGTCGCAGACGGCGTAGACACCGGAGGAGTAGGAGCTCTCTTGGGCGATGAGTTCGTCGGCATCGTACCTCAAGACAAGAGCCAGGTCCTCAAGCGACTTTCGGTCTGACTCAGGCAATCCGGGCAAGGCTTTCGCCAGACACCCGGCTGGAGAATCCTTGGCGAGGATTTTCGGCATGTGTCCGTCGGTCCTATTGTAGACGGCGGTGAGTAGGTCTGCCATAAACACACACCGCGGGGGCGCTTGACCAGCGCCCCCGCGTGGTTTCCTCCTGCGGCTATGCCCAGCCGCGCAGGCGCACCGCCTCGGCCACCCGGTGTACCGAGACGAGGTACGCCCCCAGCCGGTTGTGGACCTTGTGCTCCTGCGCCATCTTGTGCACGGCGTGGAACGCGGTGGTCATCTTCCGGTCGAGGCGCTGGTGCACCTCTGCGACGTCCCAGTAGAAGTTGTATGCGTTCTGTACCTGCTCGAAGTAGGACACGGTGACCCCGCCGGCGTTGCACAGGAAGTCGGGGATCACGTACACCTTGTTCGTGTGGAGGGCCGCGTCCGCCTCCGGCGTCGTCGGCCCGTTGGCGAGCTCGGCGACGACCTTCGCCTTGATTCGGCCGGCGTTGGCCGCGGTGATCTGGTTCTCGAGCGCGGCCGGGAACAGAACCACGACATCAAGCTCGAGGAGGTCGGCGTTGGAGATCGGCTTCGCCCCGGCGAACCCCTTCACCGAGCCGGTCTTGTCCTTGTGGGCCATGACGTCCTTGGCCGCGAGACCGTTCGGGTTGTAGATCCCACCCTGGGAGTCGGACACGGCGACCACCTTCAGCCCCAGCAGTTCCTCGCCCAAGGCGTGCGCGAACTGGCCCGCGTTACCGTACCCCTGGATCGCCGCTGGCGCGCCCTTGAGGTCAATCCCGAGGGCCTTGCCGGCCTCGCGGGTGCAGTACATCCCTCCCCGTGCCGTGGCGTCGCCCCGTCCGGCCGATCCACCCAACGGAAGAGGCTTTCCCGTGATGACCCCCGGCGCGCTGCGGCCGACGATCTTCTCGTACTCGTCGAGCATCCACGCCATCACCTGCGGGGTGGTGTAGACATCGGGCGCCGGCACGTCCACGTCCGGACCGATGTAGTGCCCTAGGGCGCGGATGTACCCGCGGGAGACCCGCTCCAGCTCCCGGGCGGACATCTCCTTGGGGTTGCAGATCACGCCACCCTTCCCTCCCCCCAGCGGCAGGTCGACAACCGCGGTCTTCCAGGTCATCCACGCGGCAAGAGCACGCACCGTGTCCACCGTCTCCTCGGGGTGAAACCGGATCCCACCCTTGCACGGCCCGCGGGCGTTGTTGTACTGGACGCGGAATCCAGGGAACACTCGCACCGACCCGTTGTCCATTCGCACGGGAATCCGCACGTGGAACTCCCGCATCGGCCATCGCAGGAGATCGTGAAGCCCCGGGTCAAGTTCCAGTCGCTTCGCTGCCTCGTCCAGCTGACGTTGAGCGATCTCGAAGGGGTTGAGGCTGGTCTGCGCCGACATCCTTGCTTCCTCCTTTTTGGAGGCGGATCTCACATCCGCCGATCCCCAATGGTAGAGCGGACACATGTCGTTTGCCAGTATCTACATCGAGGTTCTGCCATCTTGAATATGTCGGATGACCTGATCTGTGTTCCAGTCACGGGCCCAAGGTTGCGTGATCTGACGTGGGCAGCTAACCTTGGGGCACAAAGGGAGAACCGGATCAGCCATCTTGAGGACGAGCGCGCACCTGGCGACATGCCCTAGCAGCCCGCGGCACGCTGCCCCGATCTCCGAGCCGGAGACGGCGCCTCTGCCGGCTGAGTCGGTCTCCTGAGTCCACACCCATGCGCCCCCGCTCACCTGTAGGCGAGGCCGATCGAGCTGATCTCACCCCGCTCATTGCGACGTACCGCGGTCGCCACGGGGTGGCGATCCCCCTCTTGGCGGACATCCAGCGCCAGTTCGGCTACCTGCCCGCGGAAGCGGTGGAGGAGGCCGCGCGGGCGCTCGACATCCCGGCGGCGGAGCTGTTCGGCGTGGCCACGTTCTACTCGATGTTCCGCCTGAAGCCGCTCGGGGTGCACGTCATCCGCCTGTGCCGGGGGACGGCGTGCCACGTTCAGGGGTCGCTGCGCATCGCTGAGGAGCTTCAACGCCGCCTGAAGGTCGCGGAGGGCGAGACGACCGACGATGGCCTGTTCACCCTCCAGTTCGTGGCGTGTCTGGGGTGCTGCAGCCTCGCCCCGGTGATGATGGTCGGGGAGGACGTCCACGGCCGGCTCACCCCGGACAAGGCGGTCAAGGTCCTCGACGCGTACCGGGAGGGAAAAGCCTAGCTTGGCCACTCCAACCACGGTGCGGGTGGGGCTTGCCAGCTGCGGGATCGCCAGTGGCGCGACTGCGGTCTACGAGAAGCTGCGTTCCCTCCTCGCGGACCACGATGACATCGAGCTGCAGCAGGTGGGGTGCGTGGGCCTCTGCTTCCACGAGCCGCTGGTCGAAGTGGAGGTGGACGGAACGAGGTACCTCTACGGGGAGGTCACCCCGGAGATTGTCGAGGAGATCCTGGCGTTCCACCTCCGTGGAGAGGGCGACGTCGGTGAACGCCTCGTATTCAGCACGGACCGTGAGGCCCCCGAGAACGCGATGCTCGCGAAGCAGGTGCGGATCGTCCTCCGCAACTGCGGCCACATCGACCCGGAGCGGATCGAGGCGTACGTCGCCCGCGGTGGGTACCAGGCCCTGACCCAGGCGCTCCGGATGAAGCCGGAGGAGATCATCGCCGAGGTGGAGAAGAGCGGCCTCCGCGGGCGGGGAGGGGCGGGGTTCTCCACCGGGCTGAAGTGGAGGTTCACCCGCGCGGCGGCGGGGGACGTGAAGTACGTCGTGTGCAACGCCGACGAGGGCGACCCCGGCGCGTTCATGGACCGCTCCGTTCTGGAAGGCGATCCCCACTCGGTCCTCGAGGGGATGGCGATCTGCGCCCGATCGGTCGGGGCGAGCGAGGGCGTGATCTACTGCCGAGCTGAGTACCCCCTTGCCGTGCGGCGGCTGGAGGGAGCGATCGCCCAGGCGCGCCAAGCCGGATACCTCGGGAGAGACATCCTGAGGTCGGGGTTCGACTTCGAGATCAAGGTGAAAGAGGG
>JAGUVP010000243.1 GCA_020062805.1 Candidatus Bipolaricaulis sp. | reverse complement strand
GCGGCGGCGCGGCATTTCACGGACCCGAGCATCCCCTGCTCCATCACGCCGGCGCACGGCACCTACGACGGGATCTTCGGGGACAACCCGTTTGACCGACTGCCCGGCTGGCAAGGCATCGCGCGACCGTATGACTACGACGAGACGATCTACAACGCTGGCACGGAAGACCTCCTCAGCGACACGCGCGCGATGTTCGAGACGTACAACCCGCAGGCGTTCCTGCAGATCAACGGCTATCGCGCAAGCCACCTGGCGCTCGTCCACGCAGGCAGCATCGACTCGTGGGCGTACACACGGGGTCACGGCGCTCGCGGGGATTGGGACCTGTTGAGCCGTCTGAGGGCCGCGTTGATCGCGGTGCAGACTGGCGAGCGTCACATCGGCTTCGGGTCGCACGCGTTCCCTGGGGCGCCGCCGTTTCCCTATCCGGCGCAGGACATTCCGGAGCTGTACGGGATGAATGTGCGTCTGATGGATCTTGGTGGCTTCCTGCTGCTGCGCAACGACCCCAACGTCGCAACCCAGCCCGAGAGCTGGTTTGGGCATTTCCGCGCCAGCACCAATCGCGGCATCGGCGACGCCCATCCCAACTACGCCGAGCAGCAGTTAGAGCTGGGGTTGCCGTTGAACGAGCTGGATCCGGACGCCCTGCCGGTACCGGCCTGGGATCCGATCATGGAGGAAGACCCTTCCTGGAAGACGTTGCTGGACCCGTTCCCGTCCGAACAGCGCCTCAAGCTCCGCTGCTTTGAGCATGGGTTCGTGCTCGTAGACTTGGGGCTCGGCGACGAGAACGACCCGCCGGCCAGCGTGAACCTGCGCCAACTCATCACCGACGTCGGCGTCGATCCCATGCGCTACCCCGCCACGATGTATCTCGTGGAGGTCGACGACGGATTGCGCTTGACCGATGGCGGACGGGTGACGACGCGGCCGGTCGACATCACACAGACATACAGCAGCCCGACCCGTTCGGCGTCGATCTTCATGACGTTGCCCCTTGCGTCGCCGTCGGCCGAAGAGCACTGCGTCTACCCGATCATCAAGACAAGCCCGAATCTGCAACGGATCGGCATGCGCATCACGTCATCGCCACCGGGGCAAGCGGTGTGGGCCGAGGTCCAAGACCGCGGCAGCGGCACGCCCCTGTTCACGGGCTCGCTGCAGTTGTTCGACAACGGGGAAAACGGCGATCTCTATGCAGACGATGGGGTGTACACCGTGGCCCTGGCCGGAATCCCGGCCGCGTACGGCACGCGCGCCCTGCGCCTGTTCATGCAGGACACCAACGGCATCGCCGCCTACCAGAACGTGACGGTCAACGTCACGGAGGAGCTGACGGTTGAGTTCCAGGACAAGACTGGGGACGTGGGCCTGGGCGCCGGGACCTTTTCAGGTATGCCGTACACCCTGGTCAGCCTCGACTACGACAACGACGGTAGCGAAGACGTGTTCGTGACCAAGGAAGCTCCTTACGAAGCGGTCATTCTGTGCAACGACGCCTTGTGGGATGCGGAACTGCCGTACTTCCAGCCTTGTCCCTACGACCTGGAAGGCAGTTACGCCGGCCTTCGCGGCGCCAGCGTCGCCGACTACGACAACGATGGCGTTCTCGACATCTTCGCCGCGAGCGCCGGCGGCGCGAAGCTCTGGCGCTGGGAGTACATTGCGCAGCCGCAGCCGCACTACGCCTACGTTGACCGCGCCGCAAGCCTCGGCCTTCAAGAATGGACCGACAGCTCGACGTGCGGGGCGTGGGGGGACTACGATCGCGACGGCTACGTCGACCTGTTCGTGGGCAGGGTGCACATCAACCAGGACGGTAGCCTCGTCGCGAAACAGGGCCGGCTGTTCCACAATGACGCCGGAGGCGCGTTCACCAGGGTGACCACCTACCCGTTCAACGTCGAAGAGATGCCGTACACGCTTACGTTCACCGCAACCTGGGCGGACGTGAGCGGCGACGGTCTCCTGGATCTCTACGTGGGTAATCTCATGGCAGGGATCGGCACGGGACCGGAACCGCCTCCCGGCACACCAAGCTGGAATCAGCTCTACGTGCAG
>JAGUVP010000151.1 GCA_020062805.1 Candidatus Bipolaricaulis sp. | reverse complement strand
TGACTGTGACCCTGATGACCCTCCTCGGTCTGCCCATATCGGCGACACAGGCCGCGGTGGGGGCGATCATCGGGGTGGCGCTGGCTGCTGGACGGCCGGTGGAGTGGGGGGTGATGGTGCGGATCGTCCTCTCCTGGATCACCTCTCCGCTGGGCAGCCTCGTCCTCGCCTACCTCCTGCACCGCTTCCTGGGTCCGCCGCTGCAGCGGCGGCTGGCGGGGATCACGGCGTACGACACCTTCCTCCGTTGGGCGATCATCGCGGTGGGAATCGGCGGATCGTACGCCCTGGGCGCGAATAGCGTGGCCAACGTGACCGGCGTCTACGTGGGGGCAGGGCTCCTCTCCGTTCCGGCGGCAGCGCTGATCGGGGGGGGAAGCATCGCTCTCGGAGTGCTGACCTACGCCCGGCGGGTGATGGAGACGGTGGGTGAACGCTTGGTGTACCTAGGGCTTCTGCCTGCTCTGTTCGCGGCGATCTCCCAGGCGGTGATCCTTCGGCTGTTCGCCTACGTAGGGGTGCCCGTATCCACCTCTCAGGCCGTGGTGGGGGCGGTGGTGGGGATCGGGCTCGTCAAGGGGGTGTCAGCGGTGAACGCCCGGCAGCTCAGCGCAATCTTCGTGGGTTGGGCGTTGACCCCTCTCGTGGCGGGCGTGGTGGGGTTCATCCTCTGGCTCGTGCTGGGATCGGTTCTGCCAGCGTAGTGGGCTCCTCTCTTGCCGCTGTGCGGGATGAAGTCTAGGATTGCCGGGGAGAAGCCCATGGCGATCTCACTAAAGAGCCTGAGAACGGGGGTTGTGCTGGTGGGTGTCCTCCTCCTCTCAGGGTGCTGCAGTCGGTTCGTTGAGATCGTCTCCATGCCGGACGTTGTGTTCCCGGGAGACCATGCTCGGGTTGAGGTTCGCACCTGCCCGGGAGCCACGTGTGCGATCACCGTCACTCTGCCCAGCGGGGAGCGAAGCGAGAACGCCTGCCTGGACACGACGATTGCAGATGGAAACGGTGTCGCGCGGTGGCGCTGGCTGGTCGGACCCGATACCCCGCTGGGATGGGGGACCGTCGAGGTCATGGTCGTGCAGGGAGACAGGGTTCAGCACGTGATCCGACCCATCGAGTTCCGCCGCGAGCGCCGGCTCACCGGCGCCGATACAGACAAGGCGGTGCATCTGGATCGGGGAGCGGAGTTCACGATTGTCCTCCCTGGCAATCCCACGACCGGGTACGGGTGGGAGGTGACCGCTGTCTCGGCTGTGGGGACCGTCGAGCTTGTCGAGCAGGCGTACGCTGCCGATCCGTGCGACGGTCCGTGCCCGCCAGGGTCAGGGGGAACCTTCCTGTTCCGGTTTCGCGCCACTGGACTGGGGATGGCGGGCGTTCACCTTGACTACCGCCGCCCGTGGGAGGCCCTCCCGATCGACACGTTCGTGATCGAGGTCACGGTCTTGTGACGGCAGCGCGTCCTGGCCCGGCGCTCGATGAGGGGTGGCTAGGGAATCACGTCCTGAAGATTGACCTAGGTCTGTAGCTCCGGTTAGAATGATCGCCCGGAGGGGTGGGTGAGCGGCCGAAGCCACTTGCCTGGAGAGCAAGTGCACCCCCAAAGGGTGCCGTGGGTTCAAATCCCACCCCCTCCGCAAGAAGGACAGTCGGGAAGTCGGAAGTCACAAGTCACGAGGTGGCAAGCCGCAGGGAGACAGGCTTGAGGGTCAGTCGGTTCGAGGAGATTCAGGTGTGGCAGAAGGGTCGCGAACTGGCCAAGGCCGTGTACGCCCTTACGCGAAACCCTGGGTTCACGGCGGATCGCAGCTTGAAGGACCAGATCCGCCGGGCGGCGGTCTCGATCGGCGCCAACATCGCCGAGGGCTTTGAGCGTTGCTCTGACAGGCAATTCGCTCAGTTCTTGTACAACGCCCGTGGCTCGGCAGGAGAGGTCCGGAGTCTGTTCTATCTCGCCCGTGATCAGGACTACATCACCGCCGAGGAGTCCGACCGCGTCTCCGCGCTCGCGGAAGAGGTCTCGAAGGTCCTGTTCGGCTTCATCCGTTACCTCCAGCCGCCGGCCCAAGAATGACACGTTGACTTCCAGACCTGCGACCTTAGACTGTACTTTCGGCCCGTGCAGGTGGGGGGTTAGCGGTCCCCTGCATCCAAAACCCGCTACACGTGGAGCCGATGGGCCTCCCGAGAGGATGGGGAGACGGAATCGACCTGGGAGCTCCGGGCGATGACGGTCGAGCCCCCTGCGACGCACACCGGTGAACCCCGCTAGGCCCGGAAGGGAGCAACGGTAAGCTGGTCCCTGCGGGTGATAGGGGATCCCTTGGCCTGAGCTCGGTCCTCAGGAGCGCCCGTTGAACCGGCCCCGACGGAGGCCCGCACGGGCTGCTACAGCGGTTGCAGGTTCTCGGTTGGCTCGTTACAGGTTCCGTCTTCGCACCTACGCACCTTGACAGGGGGACAGGCGCTCGCTAGGATAAGGCGACAACATGATCCGGTTATCTGGTGACGTGCGATGAGGTTCTCCCAATCCAGCAAGTACGCGATCCTGACCCTGGTTCGCCTCGCCGCGGCGGGTGGCGGACCGGTCACGGTGCGGGATCTGGCCGCGGATGGCTCCATCCCCGAGCCGTACCTGGCGAAGCTCGTTCCCCCGCTCGTGCGGGCCGAGATCCTCTCTTCCACGCGGGGACGCGGGGGGGGGATCTCGTTGGCGCGACCGGCCGAGGAGGTCTCGCTTGCCGACATCATCCGCGTCACGGAGGGGAACGCGGCTCTTCAGGAATGCCCGTTCGAACCGGATCCGTGCCCAGGAAAGCCGGACTGCCCGCTCTCGTCGGTGTGGGATCCTTTCCGGGAGAAGGTGGTCCGGTTCCTCGAACAAACCACCCTCGCCGCCCTGGCGGCGCGGGTGAACAAGGGATCAACAAGGAGGTTGGGATGAGCGAGATGATCGGTAAGAAGCGGAAGGAAGCGCTGAAGGAGATCCTGCACCGGCTGCACGCCGGCGAGAGCCCGCAGCGCCTCAAGGCTGCGTTCCGCGACGCGGTGGGGAACGTGTCTCCGCAGGAGATCGCCCAGATCGAGGAAGAGCTTGTGCGCGAGGGGCTGCCGCGGGAGGAGCTGATGAAGCTCTGCGACCTCCACCTTGCCCTGTTCGAGGAGTCCCTCGCGGGGGCCGAGCTCTCGACCCCTCCGTGGCATCCGCTGCACATCCTGATGGCCGAGCACCGGGAGATGCTCGCCCTGGCGAACCGGCTCGCCTCCCGGGTCCGGGAGGCCGCGACGTCGCCTCAGGTCCAGGTCGAGGTGGAGGACCTCGTGAAGCACCTCGTGGCCTCGGAGAGCCACTACCTGCGGGAGGAGAACGTGCTCTTCCCGTACTTGGAGCGGCACGGGATCGTCGAACCGCCGAAGGTGATGTGGAACGAGCACGATAGGATCCGCGAGCTGAAGAAGGCCGTGGTCAAGGGGGCGCCGGCAGGGAAGGACCTCGCCGAGGCGGCGATCGCCCTTAGCGAGATGCTGGCCAGCCACTTCCTCAAGGAGGACCGGATCCTCTTCCCGACGGGGCTGCGGGTGATCCCGGAAGGCGAGTGGCCGGAGATCCGCCGCCAGTTCGACGAGATCGGGTACTGCTGCTTCACCCCGGCTGCGCCGCCTCCGCCGGAGGCGCCGGGAGCTCCAGCTCCGCCTGCGGCGCCAGCGT
>JAGUVP010000282.1 GCA_020062805.1 Candidatus Bipolaricaulis sp. | reverse complement strand
GCCCGAGTCGAGGGCGGCGAGGACTGCCGCCTCGTCCACCACCTCGCCCCGGGCGCAGTTCACGAGGTACGCGCCGTCCTTCATCTGAGCGATCTCCCACGCCCCGATGACCGGGCCCGCGGGATCCGGCGGGACGTGCAGGGAGATGAAGTCGCTCCGGCGCAGGAGGTCGGCAAAGGGTACAAGGGGCACGCCGGGCAGAGGGGACTGGTTCACGAACTTATCGCAGGCGATCACCTGCATCCCCAGGGCGAGCGCCCGCTTTGCGAGCGCCTGGCCGATCCGGCCGATCCCCACCACGCCGAGGGTCTTCCCCTGCAGTTCGATCCCCACGAACGCCTTCTTCTCCCACTTCCCGTCGCGGACCGACTGGGTGGCCCGGGGAAGAGATCGGGCGAGGGCAAACATGTGCGCGAGCGCCAACTCCGCCACCGCGTCGGAACTGGCGCGCGGCGTGTTCAGGACTTGGATCCCCTTCGTCTTGGCGTGCTCGGCGTCCACGTTGTCCAGCCCCACCCCGGCGCGGACGATCAGCTTCAGGCCGACCGCTGCATCGAGCGCCGGCTTCCGCACCTTCGTCGCCGACCGGACGACGATCGCGTGGTACCCCTTGGCCAGCTCCACGGCGAGGTCCTCCGGGGTCATCCCCGTGCGCACCACGACCTCCAGCCCCGCCTCGCGCAGCCGCGCCAATGCCTTCTCCTCCACTGGATCGCAGATCAGCACCCGCATGTCAGCCTCCTTCCCACCACACAACCTACAGCCCGAGGATCGCGTCCATGGTCGCCAACAACCCGCGGACGTCGGTCACGGTGTGGTCACCCATGTGGCCGATGCGGAACGTCTTGCCCTTGAGGTCACCGTAGCCGTTCGAGATGCGCAACCCGTGGTCGCGCACCAGAGTCTTGTTCAGATCCTCCACAGAAATGCTCCGGGTGTTCGAGATGCACGTGACCGTGTTCGACCAGTAGCCCTCCTCCGGGTACATGGCGAAGTGCTGCTTGGCCCAGGCCTGCGTAAGGGCCGCCATCTCGGCGTGGCGGGCGAACCGATGATCGAGGCCCTCCGCGAACATCGCGTCGAGCTGGACGTTGAGGGCGAACATGTGAGGAATCGACGGGGTTGCCGGTGTCTCGTTCTTCTTGTGAGACTTCATCATCACCGGGAAGCTGAAGTAGTAGGTGCGAGGTTTGATGCCTTCGGCCCGCTTAATGGCGCGCTCGGACACAGCGCACACGGCGAGCCCGGCGGGGAGGGCGAACGCCTTCTGCACGCCGGCGAGGCAGACGTCCAACCCCAGGGCGTCGAACTCGACCTTCACCCCGCCCATCCCCGATACGGAGTCCACAAGGAGGAGCACGTCGGGGAACTTCCGCACGACCTCCGCGATCTGGGGGAGGGGGTTCATGAGGCCGGTCGAGGTCTCGTTGTGGACGAGGGTTACCGCGTCGAACTCCCCGCTCCGGAGCTTCGTCTCCACCATCTGCGGCTTGATCGCCAGGTTCCACGGCACTTCGAGCGTCTCGCATGGGATCCCGCACGCCGCCGTGATCTCGTGCCAGCGCATGCTGAACGCGCCGTTCACGAGGTTGAGGCACTTCTTCCCGACGCAGTTCTGGACGGCGGCTTCCATCGCCCCCGTTGAAGAGGAGGCGAACAGGAGCACCGGCTGCTGGGTGTAGAGGAACTTCTGGAGCTTGGGCTGAATCTCCGCGTACAGCTCGCGGAACTCGGGGGAGCGGTGGTAGATCTGGGGAGCGGCCATGGCCTGCAGAATCTCCGGGCGGACCTCGGTCGGTCCGGGGGTGAACAGCTTGCTGTGGGCGTTACGCATGAACCCCTCCTTGGATGGGTGATGTCCCCGCGATCATCGCCGGTACAGGACTGGAATGCAAGTCAGTGCGCACCGGCCCGACGCAGTCCCAGCCGACGGGCGAGGGCAAGCGCCTGTTCGTGCTCGGCGGAGGTCAAACGGCGAGAGAGCTCCGGACGCTCCCGCGCCCGATGCGCGGGTCGGTACTGGCCCATCACGTTCACGTAGGTGGCCATGGATACCTCGTCCGCGATGAACCGCAGGACGGCGTCCGTCCCGGCGAGTCCCTCCGGGAGGACGAGGTGTCGGACAAGGAGCCCGTGCACCGCGACCCCGTTCTCGACCACGAGGTCCCCCACCTGGCGGTGCATCTCGCGGAGGGCGTCCTGGGCCCGCTCCACGTAGTCCGGTGCCGCGGAGAGCTGCGCGGCAACGGCGTTGTCCCCGTACTTGGAATCCGGCATGTAGATGTCCACCATCCCGTCGAGGAGCCGTAGCGCCTCGACGGACTCGTACCCGCCGCAGTTCCACACCAGGGGGAGGCGGAGTCCGGACTCCCGGGCGGCGACGAGGGCGGCCGCGATCTGGGGAGCTTGGTGGGTGGGGGAGACGAGGTTCACGTTCGCGCACCCGATCTCCTGGAGGTGGAGCATGGTCCGGGCCAGCTCCTCCACGCTGATCTCCTCCCCCTCTCCGAGCTGGGAGATCGCGTAGTTCTGACAGAACAGGCAGCGGAGGACGCACCCGGAGAAGAAGATCGTCCCCGACCCGCCCGATCCCACCAGCACCTCCTCCTCGCCGAAGTGGGGCCCGAAGCTCGCGACCCACGGGGCGAGGGGAGACCCGCAGAATCCGCGCTCTCCTTTGTCCCGGCGCGCTCCGCACGCCCGCGGGCACAGGCGGCACGGGGAGGTGAGGCCCCGCAATTCCTCTACCCGGCCGCGTAACTCCGCTTCTATCAGGTTGAGGTAGCGAGGTACCGCCATCTCAGCACGCGGGCGGCTGCCACCCGACGCCGAGAAGGAGGTCGTAGAGAGTGGCCAGCGGGAGCCCCATCACGTTGAAGAAGTCGCCCTCGATCCGGGTCACGAACGGGGCTGCCCCACCCTGGATCGCGTATGCGCCCGCCTTGTCGAGCACCGATTCTCGGGAGAGGTAACGGCGGATCTCGTCATCGGTCAGGGACTTGAACTGGACGCGGGTCTCGACCAGCGCTTCCCGGGGAGTGCTCCCGGCGAGGAGGACGAGGCCGGTGAACACGGAGTGCCACCCGTCGCTCAAGGCGCGCAGGATGTTCCACGCTTCCCCGAGATCGCGCGGTTTGCCGTAGGACCTGCCATCTCGGAACACGCCCGTATCTGCGGCGATGACGAGTCCAGTCGGCCGGGCAGCCCTGATCTGCTCTGCCTTGCGGCGGGCGATCTCCAGGAGGTCCTCCGGTAAGGTCACCTCGCCTTCATCCCCATCCGGCGTCAGCACCTCGAACTCCGGACAAAGGAGCCGCAGGATCTCATTCCTTCGCGGAGAGCTGGAGGCGAGGATCAACCGTTGTCCTTGGGAGGGTGAGTGTCCATAATCCGTGGCCATGGACATCATTTTCAGCGAGAGGTGCTTGGAGTACCACGCCGTGGGCCACCCGGAGGGACCGGCCCGGGTGCGGATGCTCCACCACTACCTCTCCCGTCTTGGGTACCCGTTCGAGGCCCCCCTGCCTGCGACGGACGAGGATCTCCTCTCCGTGCATACCCCCGAGCACGTGCGACGGGTCGGCACCGGCGAGTTTCACGACCCGGACTGCCCGGTCTATCCGAACATCGACCTCTACGCGCGCCTTGCGGCCGGGGGAGCGGTCCTCGCCCAGCGGCGCCGTGGGTTCTCCATCCTCCGTCCCCCGGGCCATCACGCCGGGGCGTCGTACCTGGGAGGGTTTTGCTACTACAACAACATCGCCGTCGCCGTGCGCCGGTCGGGGAGACGAACGTTGATCGTGGATATCGACGGACACCACGGGAACGGGACCGAGGCCATCTTCTACGGCGACCCGAACGTGACCTACGTGTCGTTGCACCGCATCTACAACTACCCCGGCACGGGGCATGAGTCGCGGGGGAACTGCCTGAACTACCCGCTGCCCCCACGATGTGGGAAGACTCTGTACGTGGAGACCCTGGAGCGGGCTTTGCACGAGGCTGGCGGAGGGTTTGGGGAGCTTGCCATCTCCGTTGGGTTTGACACGTATCGGGAGGACCCGTTGGCCTCGCTCGGACTCGACGTCGAGGCGTACTACGACGTTGGGTACGTGCTTGGGGACACCAAGCTTCCCACGTTCTGTGTGCTTGAGGGAGGCTACATCCCGGAGATCATGGGGCCGGCTGCCGAAGCGCTTCTTCAGGGACTGCAGGAGGGTTCATCCGCTTCGGGGCGGTAGAAGGCCGAGCGAGTCCCCTATCCTGTTCTCCCCGTAGAGGGGAGCAGCCTCGAAGAGCCATCCCGATTCCCGCAACCGGAAGCTCGGTGGGCGATCCTGATGCAGGGTGTGCGATTGCTACGCTGGAGGCGCGTGCGGTACAATGCGTTGCCATGCGCACTTTGATTGCACTCGCGGTTGTAGCCGCGGTTTCCATTCTCTCGTGGGGAACTCCCCTCAAGGTGTCGCTCCCGCCGGCGATGGGAGCTGTGCCGATTGTGATGGGAACGGCGTGGGGGTTCTTCCAAGAGGAGGGAGTTGAGGTCGAGTTGATCCCGTTGCCGAGCCAGCGCGATCGGATGCTCGCGTTCCAGGCCGGCCAGGTGGACGTGATGGTCATGGATCTCACGGGAGCGCTCCTCCTCTTGTCGAGCGTCCCCAAGCAGGCGGTGATCGTGGGGACGGCGTATATTCCCAATTCGGCAGGCGATCATCTTGCGTTCATCACCCCCCCGACGTTCTCGAAGATCAAGACGTGGGACGAGCTTGTGGATCGGATTCGGGGAGGGGGACGGGTCCAGATCGCTCTGCCGCGCCAGTCTGACCTCGAGTTCGTGGCCGATGAGCTGTTCCGGCAAGAGGGGCTCGCCGTTCCTGCTGACCTGTACATAGGCCAGGACAACCTTCTTGACAACTCGACGTGGACCCTGTTGGGGATGGTGGCCGTGGGAGCCCTGCCTCAGCCCTACGTGGACTACATCCTGTCCTACAGCTACCCTGGCAAGCCGGCTCTTGAGGTGCTGAAGTGGGTCCCCGGGGGGAGCTTCCCGCCCGAGGTGTTCGTGGTTCGACGGCCGCTCATCGAGTCCCAACCCGAGGTTCTGACCTCGTTCTTCAGTGCTCTGCGGCGTGCGGTGGACGGGTTGAACAGCGAGGACCGCGACGAGGTGGTGGCGACCGCCCTTCCGTTGGCAGTGAACCTGTTCTTCCCCGGCGGCGGTCCGCAAGAGGCTGCCGACCCCGAGGTTCGGGCCGAGATCGAGAAGGGCATTGCGGCGATCGTCATCCCCAGCTTCTCGCCTCCGGAAGAACTCGACCCCGAGATGTACGAACGGGTCATGATGTGGGCGGTGGGGAAGAAGTACCTCCGTTCTCCGATCCCCTACGACACGGCGGTCGCTCCTCCTCCAGGATGATCGAAGTCGACGGCCTCACCCTCATCTACGGTCGCGGCGGAGCCGCCGTGCCCGCCGTGGCAGGTCTGTCCATGAAGGTGGACAGCTACGAGCTCGTGTCGGTGGTCGGGCCGTCGGGGTGCGGGAAGACCACGCTTCTGTTCGCCCTCGACGGGCTCCTTGCACCCACTGCGGGGCGGATCCGGGTCCACGGCGAAGAGGTTAGGAGCGTGCGCCGTGATGTGGCTCTCATCCTTCAGGATGCGGGGCTGCTCCCGTGGAAGACGGTGCGGGCGAACGCAGATCTCTCGCTGCGGATCCAGGGCCGAAAGAGCTCGGCGGGGAAGGTGTTGGCCGACCTCGGGTTGGCCGGGTTCGAGAAGCGGTTTCCGAGCGAGCTCTCGGAGGGGATGAAGCGACGGGTGGGGATCGCTCGGGCCCTTGCCCTCCAGCCGCGGGTGATGCTGATGGACGAGCCGACGGCGAACCTCGACTCCATCACCCGTGAACACATCCAGAACCTCATCCTTGGGCTGTGGTGGGAGATGGGGTTCACCGGGGTCCTCGTGACCCACGACATGGAGGAAGCGGTGTTCCTCGGGAAGCGGATCCTCGTCCTCTCGGCGCGGCCGGCGCGCGTGGTCGAGGTCATCGACAACCCGGGGATGGGTGAACCAGGGTACCGGGGCACGTCGGAGTTCGTGGCCCAGGTCGCCCACCTGCGGCAGGTGTTGGGAGGCAACGGGTCATGAACCGGACGCTGCGGCTTTCCATGTACTACCTCCTCGCGATCGCGCTCGTGCTGCTGGTGTGGGCTGCGACGTCGTGGCTCCTGGAAGCGACGCGCGGTCGGGAGATCCTTCCCACCCCCTGGGTGACCTTTGCTGCGGCTGCAGCGAATTTCGGCACTCTGGCCAGCGCGTTCGGTAGCTCAGCCCTTCGATTCTTGATCGCCCTCGCCGTTGCGTTCCTCCTCGGGCTTCCTCTGGGGCTGGCGGTGGGGTTCGAGTCGAAGTTGGATCGTTACCTATCGCCCCTGATCTATCTCCTCTATCCGATGCCGCCGGTGGCGCTGCTTCTGTTCCTCTACCTTGCGTTCGGGCTCGGGGAGGTGGTGCGGTTGGTGGTGGTGGTGATGGCCCTGTTCTTCCAGGTCGTGGTCGCGGCCCAGGGTGCGGCGAAGTACGTCGTTCCATCCCACGTCACCGCGGTTCGCTCGGCTGGGGCGACACGGGGCCAGATCTATCGCCACGTCGTCCTGCCGGCGACCCTGCCCAGCGTTCTCACCGCGGCCCGGGTATCGGTGGGCCTCGGGATCACCATGCTCTATATCGCCGAGACGAAGCTGGGCCTGCTTCTGGGGCCGAGAGCGGGATTGGGGAGGTTCATCGAGTACTACACGTTCCGGGGCGACATCTCGCTCGCCGGTGTAGTCGGGTTGGCCCTCCTCGGCCTCCTGTTCTACGCCGTGCTCGAACTGCTGGAGCGGTTTCTCTGCCGCTGGAAATTCGTGGGGGCGCGAGGTGGAGCTTAGGCGCGTCCTGTTTGTTCACAACCCGCGTCCAGGAGCGGCGACGGCGGCGGAACGCGGCCGTGCGTGGTGCAGGGCGAAGGGGATCGACGCCGAGATCTACGCGCAAGGCGCGCCGGTCCCGGACAGCGTCGACCTCGTTGCCGCCGTGGGGGGCGACGGAACCCTCCTC
>JAGUVP010000154.1 GCA_020062805.1 Candidatus Bipolaricaulis sp. | reverse complement strand
GCGATGATGAAGATGACGATGACCGCGTACCGCCAGAATCCGAGCAACTGTCTCGCTCGCACCAGGCCGAGCCGGGCCGCCAGCGCCAGCACCATGGGCAACTCAAACGCGATGCCGACCCAGAACACGATCCGGACCACGAAGTCGACGTATTGCTTCACCCCGGTCACGTTCTGGATCTCCGTGCTGCCGAGCTCGAGGAGGAACCCGAGGGAAGCCGGGAGGATGACCCAGTAGGCGAACGCCATGCCACCCGCAAGGAACAGCACGGTACCCGCGATTCCCGGCAGCAGAAGCCGCTTCTCCTTCGGCGTGAGCCCCGGGACGATGAATGCCAGCAGCTCGTAGATGATGACCGGCGAGGCGAGGATCAGTCCCCCGTACAGGCCAATCTTCACGATGATGCTGATGCGGTCCGTCGGCGAGAAACTCGATACCCGGAAGTCCTCGATGCGTTCGCGCGCGGGCGCGAGCAGCCACCCGAGGATGGTCTCCCAGAAGAGGAAGCACACCACGGTCGCGATCACCAATGCCACGGCACTCACCATGACGCGGTTGCGGAGCTCCTTCAGGTGCTCCATCAGCGTCATTTCGGGTCCGCCCGCGGAACTGTCCACCGGCGCCAGGGGGGTAGCGTTCTCTCGGACCGGTTCTGCGCTCATGAGTTCCTAGAACACCATCGGGGGTTTGGGTGGCTCAGTGGCCGCGGCAGCCGGTTCGGGCGCGGGAGCGCTCGATGCGCCCGCCGGCGCAAACGGCACCACCCTGTCGTCGAGCGAAAGCTCCGATGTGGCCTGCTCGAGAGTGGCGTTCACCTCGCGCAGGCCGCTGTTCAGCTTCGCCTGCTCTTCCCGCACCACGCGCTGCGCCTGGTCGACCTCGCCCCGGATCGTCCGGTACTGCTCATCGAGGTAGTCAATCTCGTCCTTGAACTCATCGCGGACGGCGCGCGCGTACATCTGCATCTGCCTGACGGCGCGCCCGATCTGGTACGCCATCTGTGGCAGGCGTTCTGGCCCCACTACCACGAGCAGGAGCACGAACACCAGCAGGAGTTCCTGGTAGCCGATGCCCAGGAATTCCACATCAACCTCCCGTTCGCCGGGACGGCCGCCGGGTGGTCAGCCTACTTGTCCTCGACGCCGTGATCCTTCAGATAGTCTACGGCGTCCTGTACCGTAGCGATCTTCTCCGCGTCCTCGTCGCTGATTTCCAGTTCGCCCACGTCCGCGGAGAACTCCTCCTCAAGCGACATAATCAGCTCTACCAGGTCGAGAGAGTCCGCGTTCAGGTCGTCCACGAACGAAGCGGCGGGCACCACCTCGTCTTCCTCGACACCGAGCTGCTCGACCACGATGGCACGGACCCGTTCGAAAACTGTTGGCACGGTAGGAGTACTCCTGGTTTTAGCGTGGATGGTAGTGGTTTCGGTTGCCGCTTCCCGCGGCCCTGGCTGCGCCGGACTCCCGGCGCGAATGCGTTGGCTTACGGTTCGGAGCACCCCGTTGACGAACGCCGGCGAACTCTCCCCGCCATACCGGTGGGCCAGTTCCACAGCTTCGTTCACGACAGCCGCGACCGGCGCCGAATTATCGGTAAGCAGTTCCCATATTGCAAGGCGCAGGATGTTCCGGTCAACGACAGCCATGGTCTCTAGCGGGTACTGTGTTGCCGCCTCGCGGATATAGATATCGATCTCCGGTCGCAGCCTGAGCACCCCGCGCAGCATGCCCCGCCCGTAGCCGCTCGGCCCGGGCGCGGCGATGCCCTCCTCTTCCTCTTCGGCAACCGCCAGCCTGCGCTCGAAGGCTGCTTCGGCATCGTGGTTCGAGGTCTCGGACTCGTACAGCGCCTCCAGGCTCACCTGGCGCGCGCGGCGAAACGGGTTATCCGTCACGCCATCACCATACCGCCATCCACGTGAATGCACTGGCCCGTGATGTAGCTTGCGCCGTCACCCGCGAGGAACGCCACGAGCGGTGCGACTTCCTCGGGCTCCGCAATCCTGCCCAATGGGATTTGGCCCATCACGGCGGTGGTTGCCTGCTCGCTCATGCTCGTGATGATGTCCGTCTTAACGAAGCCCGGCGCGACCGCGTTCACAGTGATCCCCCGCGAGGCGACTTCCCGCGCGACCGACCGTGTGAACCCGATCAGTCCAGCTTTCGCGGCCGCGTAATTCGCCTGGCCGGCGTTGCCCATCACTCCAACCACGCTCGTGATGTTGATGATCCGCCCGCCCCTCGCCCGGAGCATCGGCCGCATCGCCGCCCGGGTCACCAGGAATGCGCCCCTCAGGTTCGT
>JAGUVP010000112.1 GCA_020062805.1 Candidatus Bipolaricaulis sp. | reverse complement strand
GGATCGTGTCCTCCCCGACCGCGGCGTCGAGGGACGGGTAGACCGCAGCCGGGTCCACCACCGTGACCCCGTCGCGCATCCACGCGGCGAGAATCCTCTGGCGAAGGAATACCTCGACCTGGGCAAGGTCCCGTCGATCGTTGACCCCCCGCAGATCGTCCACGCACGGCCAGGAAAGGGCGGCGGCCTTCCCCGCAACGGAGAAGACGGCTACGAGGTCGGTAAGGTAGAACTCCCCCTTCGCGTTGGAGGTGGAGAGGTTCGCCAAGGCCCGCCACAGGCGAGGGGTGTTCTCCAGGCACCAGATCCCGGAGTTGACCTCGCAGAGCGCCCGCTCGGCCGGGGTGGCGTCTCCCGACTCTACGATCCGCAGCGGCCTTCCATCCTCACCCCGCACCACGCGGCCGTAGGGGCCGGGATCGGTGGGCTCCATCGTGAGGAGGGAGATCGTGGCTTGTTGCTCTCGATGGAACCGAACGAGCGCGCGCAGGGCGTCTGGGGGGACAAGCGGGACATCGCCGGGGAGGACGAGGAACGTGCCCGAGACCACCGCCTCGCGCGCCGCGAGAACGGCGTGGCCCGTGCCGCGGGGCTCCCCCTGGTCCACGAACACCACGTCGCGCCCGGGGAACGTCGCGCGAACCTCGTCGGCGCCGTGAGACACGACGACCACAAGCCGCGCCGGGGAAATCCCGCGGGCCGCACGGAGAACGTGTTCAAGCAACGGAAGGCCAATCAGAGAGTGGAGGACCTTGGGGCGGCGGGAGCGCATACGCGTCCCCTTGCCCGCCGCCAGGATCACTGCATCGAGCGAGTCGTCCATCGACCGCTTTGACTATAGCCTCCCCGCGCTCATCCCGCAAAAATGACTTTGGGCCATCCCCGAGGGACCTGCTTCGTGGGGACGGCGGGCCCCCTCATCCTCGCGCCGACCGGGCGACCTTGCCGATGGAACCACGCGGAATACAGATGCGATCACTAATTCACCGCGCGGGCCGGTTCGCGAGCCACCCTGCGATCGCGGGGCGTTCCGGGTGCGATGGGGTCCCCGAGGTCTACCGGTCCCTCCAGCGGAGGGCGATGTCCCCGTTGTCGGTCGAGATCTCGATCCGCGCCGTGGCCCCCTCTCCCAGGGTACCGCGAGCCGAGGCCCCTTCGTCGTCGGTCTCCACCACCAGCGGAAGGTCGCAGTCGAGGTCCCCCGAGCTCGCCTCCGCCTCCATCACGCATCGGCTACCGCGGGGAAGACAGACCGCGACGTCACCCGAGTCGGTCTCGATCCTCCACCGTGCCCCGTCGGGCACGGCCGAGGCGAGGCTGACGTCCCCCGAGTCCACGCTCAGTTCCAGCTCAGGGCCGAGATCGGCCAACGCCACGTCCCCCGAGTCGACCACCGCCCGGACAGGTCCCCGGACGTCGCACAGATCGAGGTCACCGCTGTCTATGTCGAACCATGCTCTCCCGCGGAGCTGACCTCCTTCCACATCCCCGCTGTCCACCTCTACCTCGAGGTCGCCCTCGATCCGCGCCACCTCGACATCGCCCGAATCGAGCTTCGCCACGACCGGCCCCCGTAACCCAACGATCTTCACGTCCCCGGAGTCCACCTCCACCTGAACCTCCGTATCGACAGGCGCCTCGATCCAGTAGTCAGCGGCCACCGAGCAGTTGTCCCGCTCGAGCCGCGAGGGGAGGTCGCCGATCCGGAGGGTGGAACCGGTCTGCTCGACCGGTGGGTGGATTTCGATCTCAGCCAACACCTCCCGGACCTCATCGCGAGGTCCTGAAACCCAGATCCGGCCCCGGACGCGAACAACGCCATCAGCTCCTTCCCGCACGGCCACGTCGCCGCTCTCGGTGCGCACCTCCAGCCGCACGTGCCCGGTCACGGGCAGGCTCCGTTCGAACGTCCGCTTCACCCTATGGAGGATCTCCCACATTTCCTCTGCCTCCTCGACGCCTCCGGCGCCTGTCAACAACCCTATGCTGCGTTCCGGTTCGGGGGTGCAGAAGCGCGCGACCGTCTCCGAGTCCAGCGCCTTCAGTCCCTATCGACACTTCTCAGGCCAACGGGCGGTCGCCGCGCCAGTCCAGCCCGCGTTGGACAAGGATTACGCTGAGGATGACGAACCCGACGAGGATGACGACCGATTGCCCGGTCCCTTCTACGACCTCCCCGAACGCGCTCCGCAGGAGCCGTGCCACGTGCGTGGTCGGCAGCACCCACGCCGTGTAGCGAAGGAACGTGGGCAGGGCAGCCTCGGGCATGTACACCGGGGCGAAGAACACCAAGATCGGGGTCGCAATCTGGGTAGCGATGCTCGCGATCTGACCGCTGCGGCTGTAGAACCCGATCGCTGCCCCCAACCCCGCCAACGAGAACCCGCCCAGGACGAACGCAACGGGCAGCCAGCCAGAGTTCACCAGACGCACACCGAACGCCAGCAGAGCGATGGCGAGAAGGGTAAGCGTGGACGGCACACACAACACCAAGGCCTTGAGGTTCAGCCCGAAGATAAACGAGAGCTTGGTGATCGGCAGCGAAGCGTAGTAGTCAAACACACGGCGGACCTTCATGGACCCGATCCCCTGGCCCAGCGCGAGACCAGCCTGCAGGGCCACAGAGTAGGTGATGCTTCCTGTGACGATGTAGATGACGCGTTCGGGCGATGCGTCTCCGAACAGAAGCAGGAACCCCAACATCGTAAGCGGGATGAAACTCATCATGACGAGGGACCAGAACCACAGATGCCTGATCTCCAACACCTGGCTCACGAACACCAGCCAGCTGCTCACCGCGAACTTCCGCGCCGCTGCCCAGAACCCTTTCATACCCACTCCTTCCCCACGGTCTGCACGTAGACGTCCTCCAGGGTCGGCGGGACGACCCGCAGGTCGCTCACCGCACCTGAGGGGAAACGGTCGTACACAGCACGGATCACCGCCTCCACGTTCTCCCGGGCCGCCTGGAGCAAGAGGGTGTTCCGCTTCGCGGGGAGCCTCTCGCAGCCTGCGAACGTCGGCAGCTCGTGCTCGTCGAGGGGATTCGCCAACGCGATCTCCACCCGCGCCTGACCTTCCAGCCCCGCCTTGAGCTCGCCGGGCGTCCCGGAGGCGACGATGCGCCCCGCATCCACGATCACCACCCGGTGCACCACGTGTTCTGCCTCGTGCACGTTGTGGGTAACGAGGAGTACGGTGATCCCTTCTCGGCTGTTCATCTCCCACAGGTAGTCCCAGAAGGCACGTCTGTGGAGAGGATCGAGATCGTTTGTCGGCTCGTCCAGGATCAGGATCGGCCGGTTTCCCATGAACACCGTGAGCAGCACCACGAACCGCGCCTGGCCGAAGCTGAGCCGGGACAGGGTCCTATTGGCCATTGCCTGCAGGCCGAACCTCGCCAGCAGATCCTCCGCCTGATCCTTGGCCTCTCCTGTCGAGAAACCGCGCAATCGTCCCGTGATGATGAGGAGTTCTCGGGCTTGCAGGTACCAGAAGTACGAGGTTTCCTGAGCGAAGTAGGCCACGTACTCCGTGGCAGCCGTGGGCTCACGGACGAGGTCGTGGTCGAACAGCCGAATCTGGCCCGCGGTGGGCCGAAGCAGGCCCATCAGCTGCCGCACGAGCGTCGTCTTGCCCGCCCCGTTGGGGCCGAAGATCCCCACGATCTCCCCGCTCGTGATACGGAGGTCAATGCGGTCGTTGGCGAGCACCTCCTTCGGCCCGGGGTACCTCTTCGTCAGCCCTGCAACCTCATACGCCACCGCCATGTCTCACCCCTCAGATGATGATAACCCGTTCCACCACGGTCTCGGCTTCCAGTAGGTTGTGTGACAAAGATGATCATCGTACCGTGATCGTCGCGGACCTCCCAAAGATACTCCCAACTCTCAAAGTAATCGGCACCGAAGAGGGTCAAGTTCGTTGGTTCATCCAGAATGACAATCGGGGGGGTCCCCATGAAGGTGGAAAGGAGCACCGCTAGTCTCTGCTCACCGCCACTCAAACGGTCAAGAACCCGATCCGCAAGTGCGTCAAGCTCGCGAACCTCCCGATGATCTCGCGAGCCTGTTGGCGCACCTCTGTCCTGCGTTGCCCCCGAAGCAAGCCAGCAATGTACAGCACTTCGTGCAGCTTGTGGGCCCGAAGTGCAAGCACCTTCTGCCCATAGTAACCTACAAGTTGTGACACTCTCCCCGGCTCACGTACTATGTTGTACCCGCAGAGAAGGATGTCCCCTTGTGTAGGGCGCAGCAACCCCGCCATTTGGCGAACCAGTGTGGTCTTCCCAGCCCCGTTGGGCCCGAAGATCCCCACAAGGCTGCCCTGGGTGACCCTAAGGTTGATGTTCTCGTTGGCCACCACTAAGGGATTCCCGTTGATCTTGGTATGCCCCTCTACGCGATAGACAATCTCTGTCTCCCTGGAGTCGGACTTCGCAGATTGGCTTGCGGTTCCCATGGTATGAGATCACCCCTTCTCCTCGATCGAAAGGGCGTACGATGGGAAGAGCCCAGCTTCGTAGAACGACTGACAGATAGGGTCGGGGGCATCCAAGTCCCCGTAGTGGTGATACGCGTTGACTCGACACCGGCCACGGCAGATCCGGGCTGCCAAACACCTACTGCACACCCCTTGTAGCCCACGCCCATCGAATGCACGCAATCGATGGAACAGCGGAGATTCCCAGATCTCGCGCACTGTGCGTTCCCCGGCGTAACCGCCGATCAGGTCGTCGATGTCGAGCACTCGATGGCAGAGTCCGATGGCGCCGTTGGGGGCCATTCCTATGAGCCCATATCCCCAATTGCAGATTGCCCTTGCCTTGAGATCCGGTGGCAGAAGGGCAATGGGTAGGTCAACGTGCAAGTTGCGCACGCTTCCATCCGGCAGACGATCCCTGCGCATCTCCGGAAACAGGAACCTATCGAAGAATGCCTGAAGCTCCTTTGGCGCAAGCATGAGATCGGAGTGGCCGCTAGCCCGCCCAATGTCCTGCAGGATCAGGACCCGGTGCTCCGCGCCTAGCCCGTGTGCAAACTTCGTTATGTCCGAGATCTCCTCCAGGTTCATGCGGTTAAGAACGGTGAGCACTTGGAGCTGAATGCCCAAGGTACTTGCCCTCTCAAGAGCCTTTATCGTCAGCGCGGCCGCGCCGGGCACGCCGCGGAAGCAGTCGTGGGTCATGGGCCTGCTCCCGTCTAGGCTCACCGACAGAAAGACAGAGCTGGTAACAGCTGTCAGTTGCTGCAGAAGTGCATCGGTCAGGAGTGTACCGTTCGTCTCAATGGAAACCCTGCAGCCTCTGGAGGTTGCGTATCCAACAATCTCATGCAGGTCATCACGTAGGAAAGGCTCGCCTCCCGAGATGGAAACCGCCCTTGCCCCCAAGTCCGTCGCTTGTGAGACCACTTGGAAGACCTGCTGCGTAGTGACCTCGTGAGGCAAGGTACTTCCTGCATCCACCTGGCAGTGAAGGCAACGCAGATTGCACCCCTGTGTCAGACTCAGGGCCAGATGCGAGAGCGCTGGAGCCCTGGTATTGATCTCCCCGAATGGAACTCCTGCGGATAAGATCGGCACCCTAGCCTCCTCAACTTAGCCTGACCTCCCTCATTGAAGGCACCTCTGTGAGCCTCCGGAAATCCATGCCCAAAACATACTTCCGACTATGACACCAAAGATCCGGTGAGACTACACCAGTACAGCATCCCAATACCGCGGTACCCCCGCCAATCAACCCCTGCTCCAGGGACATCGCTGCGATCCCAAAGCAGGAGCGACGCTGTCCAGCAATCGCCTGGAGCTTGCTGGCGAATGGTGAATACGTTAGCCTCACCCGGTCGCTCGTTCGATCCCCGAACACACACCCCTGTTGTTGGCTCTTCGCACGAAGCAGAGGGACCCCCTGCTACTAGCTGCTACTAGCCACAGCAACAGGGCCCCGACCCAGGAGAAGAAGGCGTCTAGCTGCTTACGCAAGCCACCCGATCTTCCGAACAGCAGAGCTTTTCCGTAACGGGATCACTGCGTCACGTGGGCTCGTCTCGGCCGGGCGAACATCCCCTCCCGCAGCAGTACTTTTCACGATCTCTCTCGATTTCGGCGATTCTTGCCAAGAACTTCTCACGCTCAGACATCATACGCCACCTCCTACACTTCAAGGTTGCTTGAAGGTTACATGCCCCTTAGGGTCAGAGTCACTCACCCAGCTGAACGATCCCGTTCGTCTAGGCGAACGACGGCGTTCGTCGAGGCGAATGTAGAGGGCGAAGAGCAGTCTGGAACAAGGGTTCTTCCGAGAGCAGGACATTCGTCAGCTGAGCTGGCGCAGTCGCTCAACGTCCGAAAGTAAGACCCTCGGCCACACAACTTCGATCACCCCCTTGGCACGCAGCAGCTGGAGTTCCTTGCAGGTCGCTTGTCGGCTAGCTCCGATCATCTCCGCCAGGTCCCGAAGCGAAAGAGGAATGTCGATCCGTACCCCACTTTGCTCCGCTGCCCCGTGCTCCTCCCCGAGTTCTAGAAGCACGCGCACCAAGCGTCGCCGAGCGCTCGCGTAGGCGAGACCCACCAGCTGCCGTACGAGACGGCCCTGCTCCTGGGTAAGCCAGTGGTGGGCGGCGAGAAGCGCTTCAGGGTACCGTCGGCCAAGGTCGTATACGGTCTCTCCGGCGACGAACCGAACAACAGATGGGGAGACAGCTGTAGCAGAGATGTGGTGGGTTACCGGAAGAGAGCTCACGATAAGCTCGCCGGGGGAGCAGAAGCGGAGGAGCAACCTCTTCCCCTGTTCTGTACTCACAGTGAGCCTGGCTCGCCCGTGGCACAGGATGACCCAGCCCGTGGAGGGAGTCCCCTCGTGGACGATCGGCCCTCCCCTCTCGAAACCGACCCACTGGACGCGTGACGCTGAGCTCGCGAGGACTTCGGGCTCCACTGCCGATAGGACACACCTGGACCGGGACACACAGGAGGTGCAAGTGAAGGTCTTCGCGTTCGGACCGGTCATCCTCCGCCGTCACCTCCTATGGCCGAGCTATCGTTCGGTCTGTTGTTAATGATACCTATGTACCATGGTCAGGACAAAGGACCTCGTCTAAACCAGATCATTCCTCGAACAAGTCCGAACTCGGCTCCGTCCCGCTGGTTGCCGAGGAGACGAGAGGCTCTTGTGAGCGGGCGGGAAGCTCCCTATACTGCCGCCGATCATCCATGCGTATCTTCTCAGGCATCCAACCGACCGGCGCGCTTCACATCGGGAACTACTTCGGGGCGATCCAACGCTGGGTCGAGCTCCAGAAGGGAAACGAGTGCATCTACTGTATCGTCGACTACCACGCTCTCACGAACGAGGACACGGTGCCCGCCGAGCTCCGCACGGCGCGGCGCGAGCTCGCCCTCGGACTCCTCGCGTGCGGGATCGACCCTGAGCGGTCTGTCCTCTATGTTCAGTCCGCCGTTCCCGAGCACACCGAGCTGTGCTGGATCCTGGGCTGCGTCGCCTCGTACGGGGACCTGACGCGGATGACCCAGTTCAAGCAGAAGTCCGCGGACCAGGAGTTCATCAACAGCAGCCTGTTCTACTATCCAGTCCTCCAAGCCGCGGACATCCTCCTCTACAAGGCGGACCACGTCCCGGTGGGGGAGGACCAGGTCCAGCACCTGGAGGAGGCGCGGCGGATCGCGCGGCGGTTCAATTTCCGGTTCGGGGAAACATTCCCCGAGCCGGAGCCGATCCTCGGCGAGGGAGCGCGGATCATGTCCCTCGCCGATCCGGAGCGGAAGATGAGCAAGTCCGCCGGGCCCGACCACTACATCGGCCTCATGGAACCCGAGGGGAGCATCCGCAAGAAGGTCCGCTCCGCGGTCACCGACGTCGGGCTCACCCCGGGCCAGGGGATGTCCCCCGGTGTGGCCAACCTGTTCTCCCTGCTTGAACTCGTGGCCCCCGCCGACGTGGTGGAGACGTTCCGCCACCAGCACAGGGCAGGGAAGCTCCTCTACAAGGATCTCAAGGAGAACCTGTTCACCCACCTCATGGCGGCGCTACGCCCGATCCGGGAGCGCCGACAGGAACTGGAAGAAGCGGGAAGGGGCGACGAGATCCTCGCCGCCGGGGCGGAGCGGGCGCGGGCAATCGCCCGGGACACGATGCGCGAGGTCCGTGCCCGGGTGGGCTTGGACTAGCCCCGGAGCTCGGTGGAGACGAGCTTCTGAAGTTCGGGGAGGAGCGCCCGCAACGTGTCTGAGGAGAGAGCCGGTCGGCCCCGCCACGCTTCGTCCACAAGGCGCTTCCCGTCTGGAACGAAGAACGGTTGCAGCACGTAGCGCCGGGCACCCCTGATCTCGTGAGCGATGGAGAACAGATCGTCTGGAGCGAGGCCAGGGGCGACCGTGGTGCGGAACTCGTAGTCCGGGGCGCGAGCCCGGACGAGAGCGACCGACTCCCGAACCCGCGCGGCGACGTTGTAGACAAGCTCCGACGCTAAACTGCCGTCGGGGATAGACCCCGACGCTACGTGGCCGTCGGGGAAAAGCCCCGACGTTGAACGACCGTCGGAGACAAGCTCCGACGCTACATGGTCCGGGAAGAGAAGGCCGGTGAACTCGGGGCACCGGGCGAACGGCGCCTTCACGTCCAGGGCCACGTAGTCCACGAGTCCTTCGTCAACCAGGGAGCGGAGGACCTCGGGGCGAGTTCCGTTCGTGTCGAGCTTGACAAGAAACCCCAGCGCCCTGACCTCCCGCAGTAGCGCAGGCAGATCGGGATGGAGAGTAGGCTCGCCCCCGCTGACCACCACGCCGTCCAAGAGCTTCGCGCGCTCCTCCAGTCGGGCGAGAACACCGGTGACCGACAGCCGCGGTAGGACCGCTCCGAGCTTGGGCAGAACGAGCTCGGCGTTGTAGCAAAACGGACAGCGGAGGTTGCAGCCCACCGTCCAGATCACGGCACTCACCTTCCCCGGGTAGTCGAGGAGGGAGAGGGGCTGGAGATGAGCGATCTCCACAGCTAGGAGTTCGGCTCCCCCTCTTCGGTGGGGCGGAAGGTTCTGCGGTCCGCGAACTCCTCCTGCTTTCCCGCGTTCCACTGCTCCACCGGCCGCAGGTACCCCACCACACGCGAGTACACTTCGGCCCGCTCCCGCTCGGAGGCGGGGATGACCGTTCCATCTTCGAGGATCAGGTTGCCCTGCTCATCTTCACGGTACGTGGACACGAACTCCTCCTTTGCTCTCTTCACGGCTCAAGACCAATTCTTCATCGCACTTCGGGCAGTACCGCGCTTCTCCAGAGATGTACCCGTGCCGCGGGCACACAGAGAACGTCGGGGTGAGGGTGAGGTAGGGAATGCGGAAGTTGCTCAACACCTTCGCCACCAGCGACTTCACCGCCTCCGGGGACGGAAGCCGCTCCCCCAGCCAGGTGTGGAACACGGTCCCTCCCGTGTACAGCGTCTGCAACTCCTCCTGCAGGGTGAGGGCGCGGAACAAGTCGTCGGTGAACTCCACCGGGAGCTGCGACGAGTTGGTGTAGTAGGGCGACGCCCCTGCGTCCCGCACCGCTCGCTCGTTGGCGAACCGGATCCCCGAACAGCGCTTCTGATCGAGCATCGCCAGCCGGTAGCTCGTCCCCTCGGCCGGGGTTGCCTCGAGGTTCCACAGCTGCCCGGTCCCCTCCTGGAACCGGACCAACGTCTCGCGCATGAACTGCAGGGTTTGGCGGGCGAACCCGATCCCCTCCTCGTGGGAAAGGTCGGTCCCGAGCAGATTGAGCGCGGCCTCGTTCATCCCGATCACGCCGATCGTGGAGAAGTGGTTCGCCCAGTACGCCCCCTGCGGCTCCTTCACCGACGAGAGGTAGAACTTCGAGTACGGGTACAGGCCCTGCTCTGTCAGTCGCTCCAACAGCTTCCGCTTGATGATGAGTGATCTCCCCGCAAGCTGCATCAGGACGCCCAACCGCTCGAAGAACTCCCCCTCGCTCTTCGAGAGGAACGCGAGCCGCGGCAGGTTGAGGGTCACCACGCCGATCGAACCTGTGAGGGGGTTCGAGCCGAACAACCCCCCGCCCCGATGGCGGAGCTCCCTCACGTCCAAGCGCAACCGGCAGCACATGCTACGGGCATCCTCCGGCCGCATGTCCGTGGAGAGGAAGTTCGCGAAGTAGGGGATCCCGTACTTAGCCGTCATCTCCCACATCGGGAGGAGGTCCGGGTCGTCCCACGGGAAGTCAGGGGTTACGTTGTAGGTGGGGATGGGAAACGTGAACACCCGGCCCCGAGCGTCGCCCTCCGCCATCACCTCGGCCAGAGCACGGTTGAAGAGGCCCATCTCCTTCGTGAACTCGCCGTAGGTTCCGACCGGCTCACCTCCCACGAGGGCGGGCAGCCCCGCCACGTGCGTCGGCGGACGGAGGTCGAGGGTGATGTTCGTGAACGGTGTCTGGAACCCGACGCGCGTGGGGACGTTCAGGTTGTACACGAACTCCTGGAGGGCTTGCTTTACCTCGCGGTAGGACAGCCGGTCAGCAGCGATGAACGGGGAGAGCAGAGTATCCACACCCGAGAACGCCTGCGCGCCAGCGGCCTCGCCCTGCAGGGTGTAGAGGAAATTCACCGCTTGCATGAGGGCCACGCGGAAGTGCTTCGGCGGCCGCGATTCGACCTTCCCCCGAGCTCCGCGAAACCCGAGGCGGACGAGATCGGCCAAGTCCCACCCCACACAGTACGGACCGAGCGTGCCGAGGTCGTGCATGTGGAAGTCCCCCTCCACATGGGCTCTGCGGATCGGCTCCGGGTAGACCTTGGACAGCCAGTACCGCCCGATGATCTTCTCCGTGAGGAATACGTTCAGCCCCTGAAGGGAGAACGCCATGTTCGAGTTCTCCTTGACCCGCCAGTCCCGGCCGTTGAGGTAGCTTGCCACGAGCTCAGGATCCACGAGTTCCTTGATCTCCCGAAGCTGCTTGTGCTGGTGGCGGTAGACGATGTACGCCCGCGCGGCGTCGGCGAGCCCAGCCGCCATGAGGGCTTCCTCGACGGCGTCCTGGACTTCCTCGACATGGGGAGGCCCGAACAGTGGACCGAACCGGCCAGCGAGGGTTTGTTCCACCCCCTCGGCAAGCTCGGCAGCGAGGGTCGCATCGTTGCGTCCCACCTCGCACAGGGTGCGATGGATGGCCGATGCAATCTTCCCTATCTCAAACGGAACGACGCTCCCGTCGCGCTTGCGTACTTGTTCGATCACCCGGGGCTCCTCCTCGCGAATGTAACCAGTGTTACCTTAGCGACGATCCCCAGGGGCGGCAAGAGGACCTTCGTCCCGCCCTTGCGCCTGTCTGGGAGAGGGGCTAACATCCCAGCCGGTATTCGCGACAGAGGAGGAGATCAGCCATTCCAATCAAACACTCGGCCAAGCGTGAGGAGCGCAAGAGTGCGACCCGGCGCCGCCGCAACGATGCGCGTCGCAGCGCGGTCCGCTTTTGGCGACGCAAGGTCCAGAAGCTCGTGGAGTCGGGGAACACCAACGAGGCACAGACATCCCTCCCCCAGCTCCAGAAGGCGGTCGACAAGGCTGCGGATCGCGGCGTGATCCACCCCAACCGGGCAGCGCGGCTCAAGGCCCGACTCGCCAAGTCGCTCCGTCATTCGTGACCGACCGAGGGAACCCCATGACCCAGATCGACTTCTTGGGCAAGTCCAAGTTTGCCGTTGTCCTTTCCGCAGTCCTGGTCTTGGCCAGTGTCCTGGCGCTGGTCACGATCGGTCTCCGCGCGGGCATCGAGTTCACGAGCGGAATCCAACTCGTCATCTTCTACCCGGCGGAAACCGACCTGGCAACCGACGCGGTGCGGTCTCATGTGAACGAGATCCTCGCCGCTGAAGGAGCGTCGGGGACCAACTTCTCTGTGCAGAGAGTGACCGCTGATCGCGAGGGGACCCAGCTGACGGGAAAAATGATCACGGTCCAGACCACTTCCGATGATCTCATGGACCGGCTCCAAGAGGCGTTCACCCGCCCCGCGGCGGGGTCCGGTATCCCCTCGCCCATCCTGACCCCGGGGGGCAGTCCAGACGTAAGCATCACGCGCATTGAGCCGATGGTCACCCGGGAGATCACCACGCGGGCCTGGCAGGCGATCCTCGTCGCCCTGGGAGCGATGCTCCTCTACATTGCATGGCGGTTCCGGCTCCGGTACGGCGTGGCCGCAGTGATCGCGCTCATCCACGACGTGGCGATCACCCTCGGCGT
>JAGUVP010000242.1 GCA_020062805.1 Candidatus Bipolaricaulis sp. | reverse complement strand
GGGCTCGTCGAGGAGAAGCACCGACGGGTGGGAGAGGGTGGCCATGAGCACGGTCACCGCTTGTCGCTCACCGCCCAAGAGGCGAGCCACGCTCTCTCCGAGACGGCCCTCCAGGCCCACGCCGAGCCGTGCGAGTTCGTCCCGAAGCGACGATCTACGGGAACGTCCCAGCGCGAGTCGCAGGCCCCTCCTTCCCTTGCGCAGGGCGAGGGCCAGGTTCTCAGCGATGGTGAGGTGGACGGCGGTGCCCTGGCACGGATCCTGAAACACGCGGCCGATCCAGTGCGCCCGCCGGTGTGCCGGCCAGGCGGTCACATCGCAACCGCGCAGGTAGACCCGTCCCCGGTCAGGGCGTACGCCTCCCGCGATCACGTTGAGAAGGGACGTCTTCCCTGCCCCGTTCGAGCCGATCACGGTCACGAACTCCCCCTCAGCCAGGGTGAAGTCCACGCCTGCTAGGGCCACGATGGGCGCGCCTCCTGCTGCGTACGACTTCGTGATCCCTCGGAGTTCGAGGATCACGTTGCCTCCCTGCAACGCAGGCGCCACGCTGGAGTGACGAGAGCGGCCAGGACCACCAACGCCGTGACGAGCCGCAGATCGGAAGCGGTGAACCCGATAACCGAACCGTAGCGGAGCGCAACGAGAATCGCCCCACGATACAGGCACGATCCCACCATCACCGCTCCGAGTGCCCACGTCACCGACCGCGGGCGGAGGAGGATCTCGCCCACGATGACCGCGGCCAGGCCAGCGACGATCGTCCCCACGCCGAGCCCCACGTCGGCGAACCCGGAGTACTGGGCAGCGAGCGCTCCCGACAGGGCGACGAGACCGTTGGAAAGAGCAAGCCCAGTGACCACCATCCGCTCCGGGCTGGTCCCGTACGCCTGAACCATCCCCGGGTTGCTCCCCGTGGCGCGCAAGGTGAGACCCAGCTCGGTGCGGAAGAGGAGGTCGAGGAGGAGCACGGCCCCCACGGCGAACACCCCCGCCACGGCGAGGTTCGCCCAGGGTGCGGGGATTCCCCAGGCAACGCCCACGAGACGGAACACGGACGGCCGACCGAGCAGGGGCAGGTTGGGGCGCCCCATGATCCGCAGGTTGAGCGAGTACAGCATGATCATCGTCAGCACCCCCGCCAGAAGGCCTTGGATACGGAACCTGGTGGCGAGGATCGCGGTGAACGCCCCTCCCACCGCTCCGGCAGCGAAGGCCACGCCCAACGCCGCGATCGGGTGCAAACCCGACACGATGAGCGTCGCCCCCACTGCGGCCCCGAGGGGGAACGTCCCGTCCACGGACAGGTCCGGAAACGACAGGATCCGGAACGAAACGTACACCCCAAGGGCCATCAACCCGTAGATCAGCCCCTGCTCGACCGCCGCCAAGAACAAGCCCATGTTCTCCCGTTCACCCCCCGAGCACGAATCGCTTGCCGCCGAGGAGGACTCCCGTGGCCCGGGCCAGTACTTCCTGCGGGAAGGAGAACCCCATCGCTGCAGCGGCATCGAGGTTCAGCCATACCTGGGTTCCCCTCTGGTAGGTGACCGGGATCTGAGCCGGTTTCTCCCCCTTGAGGACGCGCAACACGACCTCCCCGGTGAGCTGCCCGTGGTCAGAGTAGTCGAACCCTGTGCAAACAAGCGCCCCTCGTTCCAGACTCGTCGGATCGGCCATCAGGAACGGAATCTTGGCTGCGGTCGCTACCTGGACCACGGCCTCGAGCGCCGCGGCGACCGTGTTGTCGGTCGTCACGTAGAGCGCGTCCACGCGCCCCACCAACGACTGGGCCGCCGGGAGCACGCCAGCGGTGCCGTCGGCGGCCGCCGTCACGATCACCAATCCCAGGTTCGGTGCAGCGTCCTGCGCCATTCGCGTGAGGATCGCCGAGTTGGCCTCCCCCGCGTTGTACACGATGCCTACCCGGCGCAGGTTGGGCACGAGTCCCTTAAGCAACGCCAGGTCTGCGGCCACGTCGATCAGGTCGGAGACCCCTGTCACGTTGGGGTAGTTGGTGAGCCCTGCCCCCACCGGATCGGTGACCGCGGAGAAGAGGACCGGCACCGCCGTGCCTTGGAACACCTGCACGGCTGCCTGAGAAGTGGGGGTGGCGATGGCGACGACAAGCCCCACGTGCTGGGCCTGGAAGTTCTGGGCGATGGAAATGGCCACCGAGAGGTCTCCCTGGGCGTTGGCCAGGATGTACCTCACGTTCTGGCCATCCACGTAGCCGGCCTCACGTAGCACGGCGATGACCCCGTCCCGCACCGCGTTGAGAGCGGGGTGGTCTACGATCTGGGTGATGCCGATCACGATCGGTTGACCGAGGCAGCCGACCGTGAGTGCCATGAGCAACGCTAATACGCAAAGTCTCCGCACATTCCCTCCTTGACAAACAAAAAGCCGCAAGCTTCGTGCTTGCGGTTGACGGGGCGCTCTGCCCCTCCACGGTGGGAGAGGTCACGCCCCTACGCGAACCAATACCCGTAGAAGGTCGGCTTCCGGGAGATCACCCCCTCCTTCCGTGTCGTCTTGAGCATCGCAACTCGTAACGTACGTCCAGCCGGGGGCGCTGTCAAGGGGTACCCTTGGTGCGCAGGAGATCGTTGCCAGGCGAAGAAGGTGCTGGAGGGAGGCCAGCGCTCGAGGCACGACGACCCTCATCGTGGCTGAGCGCTACGGAGATCGGCCCGCTTCCGGGGGGATACCAGGAAGGCTAAGGCTGGGCTGCCTGCGGGCCGAGCAGGTCAACCCCGTTCTCCCCATCCTGGGGGCAGAGGATTCCCCGGAGATCGTCGACATGGGGGAGCGACGGCTGGGCACCTTTTCGCGTTGCAGCGAACGCGCCCGCGGCGTTCCCCCATTGAATCGCCTCCTCGACCCTTCGGCCAGCTGCCAATGCCGCCGCCAATGCGCCGTTGAAGGCATCTCCCGCCGCAGTTGTATCTACCGCCCGCACTCTGACGGCCGGATAGTCGGCAGTCCCCCCTCGGGAGAACACGCTGCACCCTTGCGCGCCATTCTTGCAGATCACATAGCCAACCCCTTGCCCCAACAGCTGCCTGGCCGCCGCACGCTGGTTGCGCTCGCCCGACAGCAGCTCAAGCTCCCCGCGGTTCGGCGTCAGAATGTCCACCCGGGCCAGCGGGAGGGAGAGGGCTGCCGATGCGAGTGCCGGGTCCAAGATCACCGTCGGCCCAGGCCGTGGCAAGGCCCTCAGCACATCGGCCACCGTCTCGACAGGTATCTCCAACTGGAGCAGGATCACTTGCGCCGCGCTCAGGATCGGGAGCACATGATCCACATACGCACGGCTCACCCGCGCGTTAGCTCCCGGCCAGAACACGATGGAGTTCTCGCCCTCCTCATCCACCCAGACACATGCCCTACCCGTGGGGCAGTCTGCCTCGCGAACGATCCAATGCGTATCTACTCCCTCGTTCTTCAGAACTTGGATCAGTTCCGCGCCAAGTTCATCGTCGCCGACCTTGCCCAGCATCTTCACAGTGGAGCCCAGGCGCGCTGCAGCAACAGCCTGATTCGCCCCCTTTCCACCCGGATAGGACTCAAAGCGGAGGGCCTTCACCGTCTCGCCTGGGGTCGGCAACCGCTTGACCTCAGCCACAAGGTCCATGTTGATGCTGCCGATGACAGCAATGCTCATCCCTACATCATCTCCCTGCATGCTAGCCCGTCGGGTTCCTGATCCCCCGCTTCACGTGTTCATCGGGATCCCAGAACGCGCCGGCCGCATCGAACGGTCCATGCAGCAAGCTCATCGAACCTCATGGTCTCGAACCCGATGACGTAGCTCTGGAAGCTGTCGCCGATCGACGTCGTCCACCGCTCCGGTAGACGACGGTATCCCAACAACGTGCCCAGCAAAGCCGCAGTCTGCCCCGTCGAGCAATCTGTGTCAAACCCGCAGTGGAGAGTCCTGAGCATCGAACGTTCGAAATCACCCTCGCCCAGACAGAGTCCGGCCACCACGGCCGCGATGTTGGGGAGCGTGTGAATCCAATGGTATCGCTCGACCTCGCGCTCGACCCGGTGGAGCACAGCATCGAACTGGCCAAGATCAGCGCACCATGACATCGTCGCTTCCACCAGCCGCCGAAACTGGCTATGCGCAGGGACCCATGACAGAGCGGCCGAGAGGAGGTCTTCAGCTGACCGCCCCGAGAAAGCAACGCTTATGAGCACCGCGCAGAAGATACCCCCCACGAGTCCCTCGCCGCGGTGAGAGATGATCGCATCTCGAAACGCGAGGGAGGCCGCGAGATCGGGCCGCATGGGAGCCAGGAGACCGAACACCTCCGATCGCATCTGAGATCCCACCCATTCCGCACAAGGGTTCCGAAACCAGCCGCTCTCCGGAGGCATCATCCCCGCTTTGATATTCTCCAAAGCTACCCATTCCGCCGTAAACGCGTGAGGCAGATGCTCAACCCACTCCAGGGCAAGCTGCTCGCTCGAGAAGTCAGGGCCGTGTTCATCAACCGCATGGAGCGCCAAGATCTGGTAGGCCGTGTCATCGTTGGCCATGCTCGGTCGCGTGAGGTAGTCGGTGATCCATCCATGTCGCTCACGGATCATCTCCGCGGACCAGCCTTCCAGGGGATCCCCAAGCGCCACACCGATGCATTTCCCAACCCAAGCTCCCTTGACCCGATCCAGGCACTCCTCGGGCGGCAGTGAACCAGGATCGAACACCACCGGGTCGTGGAGTTCGTCCAGGTACTCCTGGTAGGCGGTCACTCCCCGAGATCCCCCCTCAAGCGCCGCGTGGATCTCCTTGTTGATGAGAGCCGCCGTCACCAGCAGCTTGTCCCAATGGTTCGACCTGTACTCCTCCTCGGCCCTTGCCAGGAGGCTGCGTGCGGTGGGCATCGCAAATCCCCGGTTGGCCATTTCGGCAACGGCAGCCGCGAGCGGGTACACATCAATGCCCGACAGAGTCGTGGTCTTCCACAGGTTTCGGATTGCGTCTCTCCGTGCCTCACGTGGATCCATCTCTCACCCTCCGATCACTGCGCCAGCAGGTTGTATACGCGTCTAGAGCGCCCTGGCCAAGAACTCCACGATGTCCAGCACTTCCACTGGGGAGCCCGTGGAGGCCCGTGCCTCCAGAAACGCCGTCTCGCAGGCCGGGCAGGCGCTCAGCACTGCTTCAGCTCCGGTCCCCACTGCTTCAGCCCAGCGGTCCGCGGCGCTCTCCTTCGCTACATCAAGATCCACAGCTCGGACGAACCCACCATGGCCACAGCAGAACGCGGCCTGCCTGGCGCGCGGCATCTCCACCAACCGCACGCCAGGAACGGCGGTAGCCACACGTCGCGGTGCATCGTAGACGCCCAGTCCGCGCCCGAGATTGCACGGGTCATGGTACGTGACGAGGCCCGGGTTCCTTCGAAAATAGACTCCCCCGCGTTCCATCTCGCGTGCCACGTATTCTGTTAGGTGAAGCACCTCGAACGGCAGCTTCTTCTTGAGCAACAGCGGCATATCCACCCGGAAGGTCTTGAGACATCCGGGGCAAGGGGTCACCACGGTCTCCGCCCCTGATCCCAGAATGGCTTCAAGATTCCGTTCCGCCACTGCCTGAGCCTGAGACACCAGCCCCAAGGAGAGGAATGGATGCCCACAGCATTGCTCGTCAGCGAGAAGCGTGAACGGGCTTCCCAACGCTTCCAGTACCTGGAAAGCGCTCCGCGCGATGCCTCGTCTGAGGTACGACGGTGTACAGCCGGAGAACAGCAGAACGCTGGCTCTCCCTCCCACCCGACGCCGATCGGGCAACCATGCCAGTCGATCCTTCCCCTCCTTGGAGTACGGGTTCCCCTGCTCCTTCACCGCGTCGGCAAAGGACTGGAACACCTCGGGAAGCCATCCAAGCTCCACTACCCTCTCCTTCATCGCTCGGTAGATCTCGCTCAGGGGTAGGTACTTAAAGCACTGAGACTCACACGCCCCGCACTCCGTACAGGCGTACAGTCGATTGGCCACCTCAGCATCGATCTCCAGCTCGCCGTCGAGCAGCGCCCGCGCAGCCGCCAGCTTCCCCCGCGCCCCGTAGGACTCGAACCCATGCGCGCAGTACGGTGGGCAGATACGACGATTCCCCTCTGCGGGCAGATCAAAGCAAAACCCACACCTCAAGCAGCTGTACACCTGATCACGGTAATTGTCCAACGTCACGGCATGCCTCCACTCTGAACCAAGACCCCTGGGTTGAGAACTCCTTTTGGATCTAGCGTTCTCTTGAGTGTCTCCACGAGTCCGCTGTAGGCGCCAAGCCTGGGCATGATCAACGGCGTCAGTCCAGCGCCAATCCCCCCAGGGCTCATCCCCTCGGAAAACATGAGATCCGCGATCTGCGCCCGGAGCCGCAATCCGTACTCCCACGCGTCCTCTCGCCGCTCATCGTACAACGTGTCGATCCACAGGAAGGCGCCGTTGCGGGAGAAGTACGCATCGACCCCCTTGATCCGAATCCCGAAACGATCGAACTCCTCCCTGTGCTCCTGTACGAACTCCCTGAAGAGCCCGATCGCGCGCTTGAGGCCCTGGGTGGAGACAAACCCGGCAACCTCAGGGCAGAAATAGGGACGATCGCTGTAATATGGTCCGGGAGGAGTGTTTCGCAACCACGAGTACATGTGTTCCTCCCAGTAGCTGCGCGTGCCATCGGCTGAAACCCGACGCCCTCCCCTAGCCTCGCAGACAGCCTTGGCTCGTGCCAGCCGCTCAGCTGTCGGTGTCGCATCGCCCCTCACGATGATGTGCAGGAAGGCATCTCCGTCCAGGCCCGCAGGCTTGGGACCCCCGAAGAGTCCCACGAGGAACGTGGCTGCCTCTTGAGTCTGAATGCCACACGCCGCATCCGCCGCTGCGCAGTAGTCCTCGAACGCGTACATCGCGAATCTCTCCGATTCGGGCGCCCTCCGCAGGCGGTATACCACCGAAGCGATGATCCCGAAGATGCCATAGGACCCCACGAACAGCCCTGTAAGGTCGGGGCCGTTGGCATAGCGTTCGATGGGATCGGATCCGGGGTTAGCTGCTGAGCCCGTGCGGATGAATTCGCCGGAGGGGAGCACGACATCAAGGGAAAGCACATGGTCACCCGTCATGCCGTACTCCGTCAATGCATGCGGAATCGCGTTCACCGCCACCGATCCACCGATGGTGCAGGAGAACAGCCCTCCGCCTCCGGGAACCGCCAGCTCCCGCCCCAGCCGCCGCATCTCTGC
>JAGUVP010000078.1 GCA_020062805.1 Candidatus Bipolaricaulis sp. | reverse complement strand
CGATCTCCTCGCCGCGTACGGGGTTCCCGTCGCCCGCGGCGGCCTCGCCCGCAGTCCGGCTGAGGCCGTCTCTCTGGCCCGGGAGATCGGGGGGAAGGTGGTCCTCAAGGTCGTCGCGCCGGAGGTTGTCCACAAGTCCGACGTAGGCGGAGTGAGGATCGGCGTCCCCCAGAGCAAGGTCCGGGCGGCGTATCGGGAACTGGCAGAACTCCTTCCCGACGGACCGGGAGACGGGGCAGGCGTGTACGTGCAGGAACTCCTCCCGCCGGGAGAGGAGGTCATCGTGGGGATCGTCCGCGACCCGACGTTCGGGCCGCTCGTGATGTTCGGGCTGGGCGGCGTGTTCGTGGAGGTGCTGGAGGACGTGGCGTTCGGCCTCGCTCCGCTCGCTCCGCAGGAGGCGGAGGACCTCGTGCGGAGCATCAGGGGGTTCCCGCTCCTCGACGGGGCGCGGGGACGGCCTTCGGTCCACCTGCCGAGCCTGGTCGAGGCTGTAGAGAGGATGAGCCACCTCGCTGCCGATGTCCCGGAGATCCAGGAGCTCGACGTGAACCCGCTTCTCTGCTACCCGGACCGCGTTGTGGCCGTGGACCTCCGGGTCACCGTTGGCTCGTAGGTGACGGGTTCGTGGTAACCGCGGGAAGGCCGTAGGGTCCGACGCTACAGATTCAGGTTCCTGATTCTGCAGCGGCGGGCTTCATGCCCGACGACCATGGCTGGGTTCCCCCTCTCCCCGACGCGGGAGAGGCCGTCGCACACAAGGTGCGACGCTACGAACCCCGGTTCCCGATTCTGTAGCGGCGGGGCTTGTCCCCGACGGTAGCACGCTTTCGTAGCGGCGGGCTTCATGCCCGCCGGCCGTTCGTCGTCACGGCCCGCGGGCCAATCGCGTTCAGGGACTACGGCCGGGCCTCGACCTCGATCGTGATCTCGGTGGAGAGCGAGCTCCCCACGGAGCAGTACCTCTCGTGCGACAGCTGGGCCGCCTTGCGTAGGTTCTCCTCCGGCACGCCCTCGGCGCGGAACAGGAGCTTCGCCGTGCGGAACGCCTTCGGATGCTCCGGGGCCCGTTCCGCCGCGATGACGATCTCCAGGCTGCGCGCCGGGGTGCGCATCTTCTCCAGGATCGAGACGATGTCCATCCCCGTGCACCCTCCGAGCGCGCACAGGAGGATCTCGGTGGGTCGCGGCGCGCTGTTCGCCCCGCCCACTTCCTGCCCGGCGTCCATCGCCACGGCGTGCCCCGACGGCCCCACCCCCACGAACCGCATTCCCTTCTCCCACTTCACCTTGGCTTCCATGCCGTGAGGGTACCCCGTTCCGCCTGTCATCTCAACGGTTCAACTACAGTTGAACATTCGCCGCAGCCGGCTATACTCCGCCCGTGGACCGAGAGATCGCGGAGCTGGCGAAGGCGTTCGCCGCCCTGGGGAGCGTGGAGCGGATTCACATCCTGAGCTACCTCCTCGCCCAGAAGGGTTCCCACTGCGGGCAGATCGCCCACGCGTTGGGGATGTCCACCTCCGCCTTCTCGTACCACCTGCGGCTCCTGGAGGAAGCGGGGCTTGTGGAGCGGAGTCGGAACGGCCGGCTGCACTGTTTGAGCTTGACCCCGGCGCTGAAGGGTCTCCTTTCGCCGGGGATCCGGAAGGTACTGACCGAGGAGGGAACGAAATGGACCAGCACGTCGAGCGCGAAGTGATCGTGTACAGCACTCCCACCTGCCCGTGGTGCGGCGTGGCCAAGAAATACCTGGACGGCAAGGGGATCGCCTACACCGAGGTGGACGTGGCGGCGGACCACCAGGCGGCGATGGAGATGGTGCGCAAGACCGGGCAGCAGGGAGTCCCGGTGATCGAGGTGGACGGCGAGTTCGTGATCGGGTTCGACAAGGCCCGCCTCGACGCCCTGTTGGGTTAGGCCTGCAGAACCGGCTGTCACTGCTGTAGCCCGCTCAAGCCCCCTGCTCACGCACAGGGGGGTTCGCTTACGTGACAGATTCCCGGTTCAGGATTGCAGGGGGATTGGGGGCTGCTGCCGAAGGTCTCCAGAGGGAGGCGTTGAGATAAGCTCGTGCAAGCTGGATGTCGGATCCTCCTGTGCAATCTTGGTACAGGGTGGTGGAGGCGAGCGGGATCGAACCGCCGACCCCCGGCTTGCAAAGCCGGTGCTCTCCCAAACTGAGCTACGCCCCCGAAGAGACAGTCACAAGTCGCAGGTTTCAAGCCACAGGTCCGAGAGGCTTGAACCCTGACCCCCACTGCCTGGTGAAGCTACATGTTCCCGGTTCCGGTCGGGGAAGGACCCGAACGGATGGTGGGTTATACAGAGACCGCCGGGGAGCGTCAAGGACACCCCTGGCAAGCATCCCCCGCCCGATCGGGGGATAATGGTCGCTCATGGCCCGGCTCACGATCGAGGAGATCCCGCTCGGGGATCGCCGGCTGCGGGAGTTCGTCGCGGTCCCGTGGCGCATCCACCGCGGGGATCCGCACTGGACGCCCCCCCTCCAGGGCGACCTCCTCGGAAGCCGCCTCCTCGGCCTGACCGGTCTCCTCACCCCCGCCCACCCGTACCACGAGACGGCGGAGGTCACTCACTTCCTCGCCCGTAACGGCCCCCGCCTCGTCGGCCGGATCTCGGCGGCGATCAACCACCGCTACAACGAACACCACAGGACGAACCTCGGGTTCTTCGGTTTCTACGAGTCGGCCCCGGACTACGCGGTCACGGAGGGCCTCCTCG
>JAGUVP010000054.1 GCA_020062805.1 Candidatus Bipolaricaulis sp. | reverse complement strand
CGGTGCTGGTGACGATCGCCACCAGCGCCCACTCGCGATGGATCGCGACGCTGGTGGGGTCCCCCGCGAGCGGCAGCAATCCCTGCGCCATGGGAGTAGCGGGGTTGCTGATGTCAGCAATGCCCAGCGAGCGTGTGAAGGCGTCGGTGTAGACCATGGTCTTACCGTCGCCTGAGATGTCCACGATCTCGGCGGATGTGACCTGGTTTGCGTCCTCGACGTTGCCGGCGACGAAGAAGCTGCCGGCGTGGCTAAACCCGGCGGTGGGTGACGCATCGGCGACCACCGGGCCACCGAGCAGCGTAGCGCTCATCGCGACGGTCAAGAGCAGGGCGGCGAGCCGTGCCCGGCTGGCTGGCAGTTTGATTCGTACCTTCACAGGACCTCCTATGCGAGTGCTGTCTCGGCTGGGGCGGTGGGCATCTTCGAGGTCAGAGGTGAACAGCCGGTTAAGGCAGGCGGCACAGCCTGGCTGGCACGGTCTGGTCGGACCGGGGGAGGCTTGGCAGAGGCGGACATGAAGAGAGCGACCACTCGCGGTCGCTCTCTTCATGTGTCTGTCGGCATAGGACAGACAGCCGCCCGGCTGCGACCGAACCTACTGCACGGTGAACTCCGCGGTCATGCCCTTGAATGCGTGCGGTGTCCCCTCGGGGTCGTCGGTGTCGGGGAGGAAGCACACCAGCGCGTAGCGGCCCGCCGTCAGGTCGGGGACGGCCCAGTCCACTTCGTCGTCCGCCATGAGGGGGAACTTCACCCCGAGGAACGCCAAGTCGGGGCTCTCAGCCCCGAGCAGCTCGAGCAGGTCGCCCTCGGCAGGCAACTGGAAGAGGACGGCCTCGTGGATCTGCTCGCCCTCGTTGCTGATGCGGAACGCGAACTTCCCGCTGGCCAAGTGTTGATCCTCCGCGTCGAACTCGAAGGCGAATTCGTTGAGGGCAAGGTCGACGGTTTCCACACCGTCGGCGATTTCGTCGCTGGTGGCGCGAATGCCATCCAGCTTCCAGATGTCGTCCTCGCGAATCGCCTCGATCTCCAGGGTCAATTCGTCGCCGACGAGGGTAATCGTGGCGTCGTCGCCCTCGATGTCGACATCGGCCGGATCGACGCGCGGGTTGCCCAATGGCTCGCCGATGCACTCGGCCGCATCCGCGGCACACTCCTCCACCGAGGTCGCCCATGTAGGGATACCGTAGCGCCTAGAGTCGCGCAAGATGTGGAACTCAGTTCGGGCGCGCTCGTCGAAGGGCATCGTCTCGTCCGCCACAGCTCCTGGGTTGTCGGCGGCGTACCAGAAGGCGGCGCTCTATGACACGAACCAGTGCACAGCAGCTGGCGTCGCACCTGCCGTCTCCACGGCGACGAGCGGAGCGTTCCAGGCGCACGATCACTGTGGGTGCGGGCTGGAACCGTTGTACCGGTGACAGACTTGACTGCTACGCTGCCTCTTCGGCCAGCACCTCCTTCGTCACATATTGGCGGAACGCCTCGATCTCCACGAAGCACCTGAACCCGTTCGAGCTCGCCAGCGCCAGCACTTCTTCGCCTTCGTCCAAGAGCAGGGCGACCGGTTCCGTAAGGCTCTCTTGAACGCCCTCAGGCCATGCCAGGTCCAGCACTGCCTGCTGTTCTCCGCTGTTGGCATCGACGATCTCGAACGCCAACTGGCCCGGCGCTAGACCAAGCTGGGCGACCCAAGCGTTGACGTCCCGCAGTGCTTCGTCCTCTTCGAGAGATTCGATCGCGCCCACCGCTCGCACCTCAGCAGCGGGCTCGGCAGCAGCACCGGCTTCCAGCCAGCGGGAGTCGCCGTGGAGAAGCTCCTCCAGGAATCGGTTCGTCGCGTCCGCGAGTAGACGCTTTCGCGCCTCCAGAAACTCTCGGAAGTTCTCGACCCGCCACAGCTCTGGGTCATCGGGAATCCACTGGGAGCGAAGTGCACCGGGGTGCTTTGCTTCGATCTCGGGGAAGTACTCCTCGGGGAGGCGGTCACTGATCTTGAGGTTCGTGTCCTTGGTCAGGAAGCAGTAGTTCGCGACGGCATTGACCTCCGCCTTCTTGAAGTTCCTCCGATTGAGCTGCGCCTTCGGAAAGATGTGATGCACTTCCAAGTGGTTCATCTTCCCCAGCAGACCGCTCTTCAGCGGAAGCCCCGTACCCCAGTCCTGCGCTCCTCCGACTCGAGTCAGGAGATAGAGAACGGGGTAGAAGCGCGCGCCGAGGCTCCAGCCCGTGAAGTGGGCGGGCTCCACGCGAAGCGAGCCGTGCCACAAGCGGAGGACTTCGAGGAGTCCGTTGACGCCTCTGGAAGCGTCGAGCGCAGCCAGATCCTGGTCGATCATCGTCTCGGTCGAGCCCGAGTAACGTCCCCACATTCCGACCTGGAGGAACCAGAAGAGGAGTCTGTCCCGATCCTCGGCGCTAAGCGAAGTCCCGTGCTGGTCGAGGTAGTAGACGATCACTGGGATCGCATAGCGACCGAACAGGACCCGATCATGGTCGAGTCCGAGGCGACCGCTGATCAGGTTGAGGCACTGGTCGATCGATTTCGTCGCGCGGTTCAGTCCGTTCTCAACCTCGGCGGCGTGCTTCTCGTGCAGGTACAGGAACTTCGCCTCGCCGGTAAGCGTCGTGTTCACGCATCGGAGCAACCAGTCGAGGTTGAAGTTGTACCCGGCACTCTCCCAGCGCTGCAGCGCCTCCTTCATCTGAACTCGGGCGTCCGGCCAGTCAGCACATATCTTCGCGAGGGCGAGATCACCCTTCGAGAGCTTTGTGCCACCGCTGTTTACCCGGTTGAAGATATCGACCACGACATCGAGGGTCTTGTCCTGGCCGGTTACTTCCTCAACGTGGAGGTCCGTGTCGAGAATGGCGAGCACACGGCTTAGCCTCCCGACGTACTCACCCACGTTGGGCGCGTGTTCGGGCAACTGGCTCAAGCGACCGATGAACGCTCCGAGTCCGGCGGTACCCCCCTGCATCAGCTCCGTCACGTCGATCCACAGCGGGTCCTCGCGCATCTTGATGGGCTGATAGAAGGCGAAGTCCTCGGTTCCAAGGTGGAACCTGAGCCCTGTGAAGGCGCTCGGGTTCCCATCGAAGAACTTGGGCGGCCGCCCGCGAGCCACCCCATAGAGTGACGTCATTCGCTGCTGCCCATCGAGCAGCAGCTTGATCACTCCAGTTCCAATCGGGCCCTCACCTCTGTGGGCGGCAACTTCCCCGTCGGACGGGCGGGCTTCGGTCGCCCAGACCAGGAGGCCACCAACAGGGTGGCGCTTGTACATGGAGTCGAAGAGACCACGAACCTGATCCCGATTCCACACGTATCCGCGCTGGAACTCTGGGAGCGCGATGTGTCCGCTATCGATGTGATCGAGGATCGTCGAGACCTTCATGTCGTTCCCACCCACGAGAAGCCCACTAGATTGACGGAACCCTAACACGCCGCTTTCGCGGGCTGCACGCCATGCCCGCCCCCGCTCGCGGGACAGGCTTCAATGGAATCAGCAGAGCCGGCGAGTTCTGCGCGATGCTCGGGTCGAGGAGCAGTTGAATCCGTGTACATGGCGAGCGCAGTGGCGACTTCCAGCCCATGACCACTGCTCGTGCAGCTTTGTGCAGCCGCGATCGAGGAGCTGAAGGCGGAACCGGGCGGCGAATTACAGGTCTGCGGCAGCGACACTCTCGCGCAGGCTGCTCGCCTACGAACTCCTTGACGAGATGAGCCTGCTGCTCCTCCCCATGCTCGTCATGGATGAGCACCGCTTCCCGGGAACGGGACCGGCAGTGTGTTCGCCGACGACTCGGATTCGGGCCGCGCGGCCCGGGGGCCTCAACCGACATGTGAGGCGCCGGGACCGCGCGGCATCGGATCCAGTCCGCCGCCCCAAGCGCATCGACTCGCCAGGATTCACCTGCGGAGGCCGCGGAGCTACTAGCGCAATATGCCGCGTCTGGGACGATGCGACTGCCCAGGAGAGCGCTGATATCGTCCGGTCCATGTTCGAGGCCGTATAACTTGGACTTGACCAAGCGATGGTGATCACGATCAAGCCAGCCCCCGTTTTGCCGCTCATGCAAGTGCGCCGCATGTGCTGAGTGCCGAGGGGCTGTTGCGTGGCGACCCCGATCGGATTCGAACCGACGATCTCCACCGTGACAGGGTGGCGTGTTAGGCCGCTACACTACGGGGCCGCGCGGCGAGATCCAACGGTAGGG
>JAGUVP010000159.1 GCA_020062805.1 Candidatus Bipolaricaulis sp. | reverse complement strand
CTCGACCCGGTCATCGGCCGCGATCGCGAGCTGGAACGGGTGGTGGAGATCCTGTGCCGGCGCAAGAAGAACAACCCCGCGCTCATCGGCGAGTCGGGCGTCGGCAAGACGGCGATCGTGGAGGGCCTCGCCCAGAAGATCGCCGCCGGCGACGTTCCGTCGGCGCTTGCCCAGAAGGAGATCGTCGAGCTGGACATGGCGGGAATCGTCGCGGGCACCAAGTACCGCGGCGAGTTCGAGCAACGGTTGAAGACGATCCTCAACCAGGTTATGAGCGTGGACAACATCATCCTGTTCATCGACGAGCTTCAGACCGTGGTTGGCGCGGGCGGGGCCGAGGGAGCGATCGACGCCTCGGCGATCCTGAAGCCGCCCCTCGCGTCCGGGGCCCTGCAGTGCATCGGCACGGCGACCCCCGACGACTACCGGAAGTCGATCGAGAAGGACCCTGCCCTCAAGCGCCGGTTCAAGACCGTGTACGTGGACGAACCGTCCATCGACGATACGGTGAAGATCCTCCACGGGCTGAGGCAACGCTACGAGGAACACCACGGGGTCCAGATCACGGATGACGCCCTGTGGCAGGCAGCACGCCTCGCCGACCGGTACATCACGGATCAGTTCCTCCCGGACAAGGCGATCGACCTCGTGGACGAGACATCGGCCAAGGTCCGCCTCGCGGCGGCCGAACTCCCGCCGGAGGCGCGGGCCCTCCTCGAGGAGATCACCCGACTCGAGGATGAGGAGGAAGCGGCGGTGGCCGACCAGAACTACGAGCTCGCCGCCCGGATCCGCGACCAACGGGCGACAAAGGTTGAGGAGCTGAAGAAGTTCGAAGAGGTCGGACGGGAACCGGCGGTGCCGGTCGTGGAAGGGGAACGGGTGGCCGCGACTGTGTCCGCGTGGACGGGGATTCCGGTCCGTCATCTCCAGGAGGAGGACACCGCCCGCCTTGTCCACATGGAGGAGAAGATCCACGAACGGTACGTGGGCCAGGACGAGGCGGTGAAGTCCACCGCTCGGGCGATCCGCCGCGCCTACGCCGGGGTGAAGGACCCCCGGAGGCCCATTGGATCGTTCCTGTTCCTTGGCCCCACAGGCGTGGGGAAGACGGAGCTGGCACGGACGCTGGCCGGGTTCCTGTTTGGGGACGACGATGCGCTGATCCGCATCGACATGTCGGAGTACGTGGAGCGGTTCGCCGTGTCCCGCCTCGTGGGGGCCCCGCCCGGGTACGTGGGGTACGAAGAAGCAGGCCAACTCACCGAGGCCGTGCGCCGCCGGCCGTACTCTGTCGTCCTGTTCGACGAGATCGAGAAGGCCCACCGTGACGTGTTCAACATCCTGCTTCAGGTGATGGACGATGGGATCCTCACCGACTCCCAAGGGCGGAAGGTGGACTTCCGCAATACCGTGCTCATCATGACCTCCAACGTGGGAAGCAAGCTGATCGTGGACCGGACCGGGGTCGGGTTCAGCACAGCGGACATCGAGTCCGAACAGGCGTACCGGGACATGAAGGCGCGGGTGATGAGCGAGGTGCGCAAGGAGTTCTCGCCTGAGTTTCTGAACCGGCTCGACGACGTGATCGTGTTCCACTCCCTGACAAGGGAGCAGGTGAAGAACATCGCCGATCTGTTCATCGGCCGGCTGAGCAGCCGCCTCAAGGAAGAGCACGCGATCGAACTCGTTCTTGATCCTTCGGCGTGGGAGATGATCACCGAGCGAGGGTACGACGAGAAGTACGGGGCTCGCCCGATGGGACGGGCGATCGAGCGGCTGCTCGAGGACCCGATCGCCGAGCGGATCCTGACGAAGGAGTTCCCCGCCGGGTGCCGGGTTGTGGCCGAGGCCCAGGACGGCGAGATCGCGGTGCGGAAGGAGTAGATGTCCTACCGCTGCCGGGGGTGCGGCTACCAGTCTCCGAAGTGGCTGGGCCGTTGCCCCGGCTGTGGGCAGTGGGAGTCGTTCGAAGAGGCTGCCGACCCAGCCCTCGCCGAAAACGTAGGGGGAGGCGATCTCCCCCGCCCCGTGTCCGAGGTCCCGGCCCTGTCCGGCGAGCGCCTCACGACGGGCATGCCCGAGGTGGATCGGGTGTTGGGCGGGCTTCTTCCGGGAACGGTGGTCCTGTTCGGCGGGGAGCCGGGTGTGGGCAAGTCCACGCTTCTTCTGCAGCTCGCCTCCCGGCTTGCGAGCCAGAACGGGAAGGTGCTGTACGTTTCTGGCGAAGAAGCCGTGTCCCAGGTCAAGCTGCGGGCGGACCGGCTGGGGGTTTCCGAAGCCTCCCTCTACCTTCAGTCCGAGCAGGAACTCCTGGCGATCGTGCGGGCGGTGGAGGCGGTCGAGCCGGCCGTGCTGGTCGTGGACTCTCTGCAGACGGTGCTCGCCCGCCCCGACGGGGGAGAGATCGGGAGCCTCGTCCAGGTACGGGAAGCCGCGGCTCACCTCGCGCGCCTGGCGAAGGGGCTGGGGATGGTCACGTTCCTCGTGTCTCACATCACGAAGGGTGGGGAGTTCGCGGGCCCGAAAACCGTGGAGCATCTCGTGGACGCTGCGGTGCAGCTCGAGGGGGTGAAAGAGGGAGACCTCCGCCTCCTGCGTTGCCTGAAGAACCGGTTCGGATCCACGGCTGAGGTCGCGGTACTCCAGATGGGTCCAGCCGGACTCACGGAGGTGGCGAATCCTTCGATGTTCTTCGTATCCCAAGACCGGGCGCCCAAGCCGGGGGCAGCGATCGTCCCTGTGCTTGAGGGATCGCGGACACTTCTCGTTGAAATCCAGGCCCTCGTTGCTCCGGGTGGGGGGTACGGCCCGCCTCAGCGACGAGCCGCTGGACTTGACCTAAACAGAACATCTGTTCTCCTTGCGGTCATCGAGAAGCACCTCGGCGTGCACGTGCGGGCGATGGATGTGTACCTTGCCGTGGCGGGAGGGCTCGACGTGCGGGAGCCGGCGGCGGACCTTGGGGTGTGTGCGGCGATCCTGGGGAGCGTGCGCAACCGGGCCATCCCCGCCGACACGGTCGTGCTGGGAGAGGTCGGCTTGTCCGGGGAGATCCGTCCCGTGCGCAGAGGACCGGAGCGGCTCGGCGAGGTGGCGAAGCTCGGATTCAGCCGGGCAATCGTGCCCAAGGGACCTCTCCCCAAGCGTCTATCCTTGGACGTGGTCGAGGCCCCGACGCTCGCGGAGGCGATGGGGGCGCTCGACCTGACCTGACATGGGAGGAAGGAAGGATCTGCGGCTGGAGTTCCTGCGGCGTACCGCGCCGGGCACGCCCCTGCGGGAGGCGATCGACCGTGTGGTGCAGCTCGGAAGGGGTGGCCTGATTCTCGTTGCCGATCGGACGGTGGCGGGTCCTCTCGTTGCCGCCGGGTTCGATCTCGATGTGCCGTTCACCCCCCAGGCGATCGTCGAGCTGTCGAAGATGGATCGGGCCGTGATCGTGGACGAGGACCTCAAGACAATCCTCTACGCCAACGCCCACCTGACCCCTGATCCCGCGATCCCGTCCCAGGAGACGGGCACCCGCCACCGGGTGGCGGAGCAGGTGGCGCGGCAGTTGGAGCGGCTGGTGGTCGCCGTGTCCGAGGATGTCCACCGGGTGACCCTGTTCCATGGCGCGTGGCGGCACGAGATCCAGGACATCCAAACCCTCCTTGCCCGTGTATCCCAGGGGCTGCAGATCCTCGACCGGTACCGGCGAGAGTTGCGGGAGCTTCTCACCGAGCTCGCCCAGCTCGAGTTTGAGCGTCGGGTGTTTCCGTCCCACGTTGCCGCCGTTCTCCAGCGCGCCCTGTACATGATGGAGTTGGAATGGGATGTGAGCAGAACCCTCGTTGAGCTCGGGGTGCATCGGGAGCTTCCAGAACGGCACCTCACCGCTCTCATCCGGGGTGTTCGCGAAGAGATGGAGTTGCTCGTGCGAGACTTCAAGGATGGCCCGCGGTCGGCTGAGGAGGTTGTGGATGAGCTCCTCACCCTGTCTCCCGAGGACGTGCTGAGGCCGGACGCGGTCCTCCGCCCGTTGGGGATCACCCCCGACCAGGACGTCGAGGATCCGATCCCATCGCGGGGGTATCGGCTGTTGTCCAAAGTTCCGCGTCTCCCGATCTCCGTGATCGAGCGATTGATCGAGGAAATCGGGACTGTGGACAAGGTGTACCGCGCCTCGCGGCGGCAGCTCGATCGGGTGAAGGGGATCGCCGAGGCCCGCGCCCGGGCGATCGAGTTCGGCCTGGGCCGGTTCAAGAACGGGTACACGGCGACGATGGACGGGTTCTAGCACTTCGGTGATCGGTTGGATGGTCGATGGTTTGTGGCTGTAGGGGAGAGAGGAGGGGACGAGGATGGAGGAGATGGAGCGGATCGAGCGGGCGGCGAAGGCGCTGGCCAGGCTGGGGAAGCCCGACGCGGCGGTCGTCCTCGGGTCGGGGCTGTCTGGGGTGTTCCCTTTGGAGCAGGAGCGGGCGCTGCCGTTTGGGGAGATCCCCGGGTTTCCAGCCCCGTCTGTGGCGGGCCATGCCGGTGAGGTTGCGGTGGGAGTGGTCTCCGGCCGGACGGTCCTCGTCCAGCGGGGTCGGGTCCATCACTACGAGGGCCATCCTCTAGCCGACGTCGCCCTCCCCGTGCGCGCGTACGCTCGGCTGGGCGTGAAGGCCCTCGTCCTCACCAACGCCTCGGGCGGGATCGCCTACGGCTTGGAGGCAGGGGACCTCGTGCTCCTCTCCGACCACATCAACCTTCTCGGAGACAACCCCTTGCGCGGGTCCAACCTCGATTCCCTCGGCCCGCGGTTCCCCGACATGACGGAGGTCTACGACCCTGCGCTGCGGAAGGTCGCGCGGGATGTAGCGTGGGACCTCGGGATTCGACTCAAGGAGGGGGTGTACCTGGCGACCCTCGGGCCGTCGTACGAGACCCCGGCCGAGATCCGGGCGTTCCGGGCGTTGGGAGCGGACTTGGTGGGGATGTCCACCGTGCCCGAGGCGATCGTCGCCCGCCACGCCGGGATGAAGATCCTTGGGATTTCCTGCGTCACCAACCTTGCGGCAGGGGTCTCGCCGCAGCCCCTATCCCACGACGAGGTCATCGAGACCTCCCGCCGCCGGGCCGCCGACCTCGGGCGCCTCCTTACAGCCCTCGTCCCACACCTGTAGGGCTGCGCCACCGGGTTCGGGCAGAGGCCTTTCCGTTTTTCGGCCTATCCTTCACGGTGTGTGCTGGCCGTGACACCGTGGGACGGGGAGGTCTGTGGGGGGACTCACCCAAGACAAGACCATCATGCCCAATGATTCTGGGTTTTGCCACATAAGTTGCCTTTACATTATGAAGTGGTGTATTCTAGGGGTTACTAACTTACTACATGGCGACCGCCCGGTTCCGGCTGGGCGGAAGGAGGTGAAAGCTTGCTTCAAACGTTGTTTCTTGCACCGAAGTCCGTCACGAGGAGGTCACGATGAAGAGAGCGATGTTCGTTCTGATGCTGTTGATGATCGGTGTGGCGCTGCTGAGTTGGGCACAGAACTGGACCTTCACCATCCTCCATACGAACGACACTCATTCCCAGCTCGAGAACATGGCCCGTCAGGCTACGCTGATCGAAGAAATCCGCCTCCAGGTTCCAGAGGCCCTTCTTCTCCACGCAGGGGACGCCATGCTTGGCACGCTGTACTACACGGTGCACAAGGGGGGCGCGGAGGCGTGGGTCCTCGAGAGGATGGGGTTCACGGCGATGACGGTCGGAAACCACGAGTTCAACGAGGGGCCGTCGGGTCTCGCCCTGCTGGCGGACACCGTAAGCTTTCCCCTTCTCTGCGCCAACTTCGACTTCTCTGAAGAACCAGTGCTGCTCGGGAAGATCCTTCCGTATGTCGTTGTGGAGACCCGTGGCGGGAAGGTGGGGATTCTCGGGTTGACCACGGAGAGCACCTCGTGGAGTTCGAATCCCGGACCGAACGTCCAGATCAACGATGCGTTTGCTGTGGCGCGGCAAGCTGTGGCGGAGCTGACTGCACTTGGGGTGAACACGATCATCGCCCTCACCCACCTCGGTTGGGAGAAGGATCTCGAGTTGGCACAGTCGGTGACGGGCATTGATATCGTGGTCGGTGGGCATTCCCACACCCTGCCTCAGGAGTACCCGGTTGTGGTGGAGAGAAAACTGATCAACATCAACACCGCGACGTCCGAGGAGCTAGAGACCCTTCGGGGGATCGGTCCGGCGCTTGCGCAGCGAATCATCGATTACCGAGGAGCACACGGCTCCTTCACGGCGATCGAGGAGATCACCCAGGTGAGCGGGATTGGCCCGGCCACGCTCGCGAATATCCGGGACCGGATTTCTGTCGTCGATGCCTCAGTGCCGGCGTTGGTGGTTCAAGCAGGAGAGAAGGCGCTCCACCTCGGCCGGCTGGAGGTCACGTTCAACGAGCATGGCGTGCTCCAGGCGTGGGGTGGGGAACTCGTTCCGGTGGACAAGTTGCCGATGAACAAAGAGATCGAGGCCCAACTCGCGGTATTCCGGGATCCGATCGACGCGCTGAAGGCCGACGTGATCGGAGCGACGAAGACCGACCTCGATGGAGACCGAGGTCGTGTGCGGACCCGGGAGACGAACCTCGGGAACCTCATCGCTGACGCGATGCTGTGGAAGGCCGCACCCGCGGGGGCCCAGATCGCCCTCCACAATGGCGGTGGCATCCGAGCGTCCATCCCTGCGGGAGAGGTCACCCTCGGCCAGGCGTTGGAGGTCCTTCCGTTCGGCAACTACCTCGTGGTTCTCACCCTCACGGGAGAACAGATCCTGAACGCGCTCGAGAACGGGGTGTCTCAGGTGGAAAACGTGGCGGGACGGTTTCCCCACGTGGCCGGGATCCGGTTCACCTGGGATCCGGCCCAGCCTGTTGGGCAGAGGGTCGTGTCCGCCGAAGTCCTCGCTGCCGATGGGTTCAGGGCGATCCGCAAGACGTCCACCTACAAGGTCGTCACGAACAACTTCCTCGCCGGCGGTGGGGACGGCTACGAGGTGTTCCAGCAGGCGAAGGAGAGCGTGATCCTTGCGTTCGTAGACGCCGATGTGCTGGTGGACTACCTGCGCCACCATTCTCCGGTCCACCCGGAGGTCGAGGGGCGGATCATCGAGAAGAACTAAGGCCGGGGCGACACGGTTCGGGTCGGAGGGCAGGGCGGTGCGCTCTGCTCTCTACTCGGACCGTTCGATCTTGTCCTTGGGCGCACCACAATGCGGGCACACCTTAGGACGCGAACCTCCTCGGATCTCCTCTCCGCACCCTGTACAGAGCCACGTTGGCATTCCGCCCACGCTCCCGAGGGCGCATTATACCAGCCAGGGAAACGGTAGAATCCTCTGCTACGAAAGGGGGGGCGATGACCACAGAAGACATCCTGAAGCTCTCGCTCGACATGGCGGACCTGAAGGAAGTTCCGGCGGACACGGCGGTCTACTGCCCAGGGCGCGGGATTCGACGGGTGTTGGCAGGGATCGATATTGACGGAGCAGAGCTTCTCCTGGCCAGGGAGCAGGGATTCGACCTCGCTTTGGCCCATCACCCCGGGGGGGGGACGGCGGTTCTACGGTGGGATGAGGTATTCGTGCGTCACGTTGAGCTGATGGTGCGAGCGGGGGTTCCGGAGGACGTGGCCCAGGCCGCTGTGGAGGAGAAGCTTTTTGAGGACCGGATCGTGGGCCAAACCCGCAACTACGACCGAGTGCCCGCCCTCGCGCGGCTGCTCGGGATCGCATACATGAACATCCATACCCCGCTCGACGAGATCGGCCGGAGACGGATGGCTGCGGCGGCCGGGGAGCTGCCGTCACGTGCCACCGTGGCAGATCTCATCGCTCATTTCCGCGCCCGGTTCGGCGAATTCCACCATGCCCTCACCGAGATCCAGTGTCCCGTTGGGGGTACAGACAACCGACTGGGACGGGTTGCCGTGGCCCACGGGGCAGGGACGAACGGGGGGTACCCCGTGGCGAAGGCGTACTTCGACCACGGGGTGGATACGCTGATCTACATCCACTGCCAGCCATCGGTGGTGCGGCAACTCACCCGGGAGTACGGGGTCAAGGGCAAGAACCTCGTCGTCACCGGGCACATCGCGAGCGACTCCGTGGGGATCAACCCGTTTCTCGATCGTCTGCGGGAGCTGGGTCTGGAGGTCATCGCCCTGGGTCTGGTGGGACCTTGAGGGCTCAGCGGTGGATGGGTTGACATCGCGGCCTCGGTGAAGCGCATGGGCCACGGGGTTCGCGGCCCGGACGGCCTCTTTCGCCGATCCGCCGACGGGTATCTTCGGGCTCACGTTCGGCGACCTGTGATCCCGAGGAAGAGAAGGGGCCGCCAACGGCGGCCCCCTCTTGAGATCGATCCAGGTTGCGTCTCTACAAGCCGAGAGCTTGAAGGATGAGCGACCAGTCCAGCGCGTCCATGAACTTCTCCACCGTGTCCAGGCCGAATGAGCTGACAAGCGTGATCAGGAGGTTCTCAACACCCTCTGCGGGCGCAACCATGAGCATGCCGCTGAGGATCTCCGGGCTCAGTCCGAGCTGGCCCAATGAGACGGCGAGGGTCGTGTTGACGGTGAAAAACTCAGTGAGGAGCGTGGCGAACGCCTGCGAGTCAGCGTCGCGGAGAGAGACCAGCCCGCCCGCAATCACCTTGACCAGCGCCGGGACCGTGGCGAAATAGGGCATACCCACCGGCTTCTCGCCGATGAGCCACATCACCAGCACGGGCTGGGTCTCCATGGGCTCCCAGCGCAACTCGACGAACCCGCCTGGGGCGAGCTTGCCCTGAAACAGGAACTCCTCGCCCGTATCCGTTCCCGTGACGTTCTGCAGTCCGCCGAACACCTCGACCTTACCGACGATCGCTACTGGTCCGGCGAACGCGATGTGGAGCCCGGTCACCGTTTGGCCCGACGTGTTTCCGAACCAGTGAATGGTCCGCGTACCCACGGTGAACACCCGCATTTCCACGCCCTGGGCCATGGCCAGGCCTGCCAACGCCAGCAACAAACCGAGGAAGAGCGCACACTTCTTGGTGAACATACGGATCACCTCCCCTGAAGATGAGAAAGCATTCTAGGGCGTTGGTGGTAGGATGGCAAGCAGTCTCGGGGCGATGTCGCCTCGGGACATCGGCCGGAGCACCGACCCGCGATCGTACGCGGTATCATGTCGTGTGGGAAGGCTGAACATGGGCACGAAAGGGCGTCGTCTGCGGGCGTGTGGGGTGGGGATTGCACTCGCTGCAGCGGGGTTCAGCCTCACGGCGTGCGACGAGTGGACATTCGGTCCCTTCCGCATCGAGGCGAGCGAGGTCGAGCACCGCGCGCTGCCCGCGGAGGGATCGGTACGCCTGGTGGTCGAGTCATCGAACGGCCGGGTCACCGTCCGTGGCGAGAGCGGCCTGCAGGCTACTTCCGTCACGGCGACGAAGCGCAGCCGGGGACAAACCCTTGCCGACGCGGAGCGGAGGCTTGACCAACTCGCGTACACGGTGACGTCGGACGGGGTGTCCATCCTGCTCCGATACCGACAGGCGGATCAACCAGGGGACGTCGGACGATACAGCGGCGTGGACTTCGAGGTGGTCGTCCCCCAGCAGGCGGAGGTCGAGGTGCGCACCTCGAACGGTTCCATCGAGGTGAACTCGATCATGGGACCGGTGCATCTCGTCACCACGAACGGGGCGATCCACCTCCAGCAGAGCGTGGGAACCGCGTACCTCGCGACAAGCAACGGCCGGGTGTCGGTGGCGGACGGCGTGGGGGACTTGACGGTTCGCACATCGAACGGTGAGATCCGCCTGGAGCGGGTTCGGGGTCGGGTGGATGGGGAGACGAGTAACGGTTGGATTCACTACGCCGGACAACCGGAGGGAAGCGCGCTCAACCGTCTGCGGACGAGCAACGGCGGTGTGGTCGTGCGCGTGCCGAGGGCGGCGGCGATCGCGTTCCGAGCGAGTGTGGGCAACGGGAGCATCTCCACGGAACTCTTCCTTGTTGGTGACACAGAAGGGAGGGACTGGAACGCGGTTCTGAACCCTCCCGCTGCGACCGAGATGGACCTGCGGACGAGCAACGGCACGATGCGCATCGAGGCCGCCGACTGACGCGGTGGGTCAGGACGTGTCCCAGAACCGAAAGCTGAGCCTGCACGAGATCGAGAGCTATCGGAAGCGCCATCCCTACGATCATGCGATCGAGGTGGAGGAGGGGAAGATCCGGCGCGAGAAGACGGCTTCCGCCAGCCTGCGGCGGAAGGGGACGAGGCGGATCCGCCGCTGTCTGAACGGGCTTGGCGATCCGGGCGAGGATCTTGTGGTTGAGCAGTACGAAGCATCAGCGATCCGCGAGCTGAGGAACGCGCTCGCGCACAAGCGGAGGTTGGCGGGGCTCGCGGACGCGGAGCTGGACGGGACGGTTCTCCGCGGGGCGAGATCCTCAGAGCGTGAACCTTCCATCGTTCGCGGGGAAGCCGGTTAGCCAAACTGATCCCATCCCGGCTGGGGTGGGTTACAGATCTTTTCCTGCACAGGGCAAACGAATGATATGTCTTTGGTCTCCGTAACTCCTTCACGAACGCTCGACAACCTCTCCACCGCGGAGGATCACAGTGCCGATGAACGGACGGGAAGGAGGTTCGATGCCGGAAAGTGAGATCCGCGTGAGGGCAAGAGTTCTGCGCAAGGGGATCATCCTCGTGGTGATCGGAGCGGCGTTGGTGGGAGGGATGGCGGCGTTGGCCTCGTCGCAAGACAGGCCGTCGCTCGTTGCGCCCTACGCGGAGAACGTGCCTGTGGAAGGGACGGAGACGATCTACGGGTTGCCGCTGGCGTGGGAGAACGCCCAGGTGTTCGCCACGTGGTACGACGTGGTCCGGTTGACCGGGCAGGAGGCGAAGGTCCTCGAGGCGGCCCTTGCTCCGCTGCGCGCCCCGTGTTGCGACGACAACCCCCTCGCCAAGTGCTGCTGCGAGCGCGGAGGGCTCATCTGCAATGTGGTACGCACCGCGCGCGGTCTGGGCGCCTACCTCGTTCACGAGGGGTACACGGCAGCCGAAGTTACGGCGGCGATGGAGCAGTGGTTGCGGTTCATCCACGGCGATTACTATGTGGCCAAAGCCCTCGCTGAGCTGGGAGAGGATCCGCTCGAGTACGCTCTGTTCAAGCCCGAGAATGGGGCCTGCTACCGCAATCTGTGCACCGCCCCGCTTCGAGAAGGCGGCTGCGGGGGAATGGGTCCGCAGGTGATTGTGGAACGCCCTACGAGCTGAGCGTCTCTCCTTGTGGGTTCATGCCTGACCGCCCCTGCGGGGGCGGTCTTGTTGTGGGTGGGGGTGGGGACCTTAGAATGGGGCACGAAAGGAGGTCATGATGGACATCGTCGTGCCCGACCTCGGAGAGGTAGGCGAGGTCAAGCTCGTGCGCTGGTTGGTGGCCTTGGGAGAGAGACTCGAGGTAGGGGAAGCGGTGGCCGAGGTCGAGGCGGACAAGGCGGTGTTCGTCGTCGAGGCGCCGGTCGCCGGGGTTCTGGAACGGATCCTCGTTCCCCAAGGGCAGCCTACCCGTCCCGGAGAGGCGATTGCCCGCTTGAGAAACGGTTGACTGTCCTCTACACCGATCTCGGGAGGGTCCGGTACGGGCCGGCTCTGGCGCTTCAGCACCGCCTTCATGCCCTGCGGCGGGCGGGAGGGGTAGGGGATGTCGTCCTGTTCCTGGAGCACGAGCCGGTGATCACAATCGGACGGGGAGGTGACCGCGGCCATATCCTTGCCCCACGGGACGAACTCGCCCGGGCCGGGGTCGAGGTGTTCCCCGTGGGACGCGGTGGCGACGTGACGTACCACGGACCTGGCCAGCTTGTCCTGTACCCGATTCTCGACCTGCGGGCGCGGGGCAAGGACGTGCACCGTCACGTGGGGGATCTGGAGGAGATCATGATCCGGACCGCCCAGTCGTTTGGGGTCGTGGTCCGGCGCCGCGAAGGGTTCCCCGGAGCCTGGCACGATCAGGGGAAACTGGGGGCAGTGGGGATCCACGTGCGGAACTGGATCACGATGCACGGGCTCGCGTTCAACGTGAACCTCGACCCGGATGGGTTCCAGTGGATCATCCCGTGCGGGATAGCGGGGGCGAAGGCAGTGTCGCTGGCCGACCTCGCAGGGCACCCGGTCCCCATGGACGAGGTACGTGAGGCAATGCTCGCCGCAGTGCGGGACGTGTTGGGGGTCGACCTCGTCCCGGTACGAGGAGAGGTGATCTCGGAATGGCGGATGCCAAGCCCGAGTGGCTGAAGATTATGGTCGCGGCGGACGCTGCGGCCGTAGCGCGCCGGGTGGACGCAGCCCTGACCAGGCATCAGGTTCACACCGTGTGCCGATCTGCCCGGTGCCCGAACCTGCCCACGTGCTGGGGGCACGGGACGGCAACGTTCATGATCCTCGGCGACGTGTGCACGCGGTCGTGCCGATTCTG